>JAAXUD010000658.1 GCA_013336205.1 Lentimicrobium sp.
TGAACGCGCGAAGCGCATTGAACGCGAAGCATTGAACCCTTTGAACGCGAAGCATTTGAACCCTGTAACCCAGAAACTTCTATTTCAGATTCTTCAGGTTTTGCACCGAGAAGAAATCGTCCTCAATCTTCGGGTTAAAATCAATTCGCTTAATCGTAATAATGGTCTTGTTGCCTTTCTTATCAGCAGGCGTCATTTCCATAACTGAAGGCAGCTCCCGGCCTCCCAGCAGCACAATTTTACTTTGTGCTATAACATTGGCCAATTCCATCCGCTCATCAAAATTCTCAATCCTTAGCTGCAGGTATTTATCCTTGCTTACCCACATCAGCACTTTACTGTAAACAATCGCTGATTCCGGCTTTGGAACCAGTTCAATGACAAAGCAATCAATGCCTTCTATTTTTTCGGAAGGAAGCATACGATGCGTGTAATCCTCCAGCGTGGAACTTCCTCTGACAAGATCATCATTGGTAAAATCAGAGCCCATCCACGACTGTGACATCATCGACGGAGGCATTTTAACCATTTTGTCGATAGTTGGAAGATAATTCCACATCTCCTTTTTCCGTTTCAGAAAACCTGTGCCTTTGTCTTTTGCAGGCGCCGTAATAAAAATCAGCGAATAATCGTCGCCCTTACTCCACATGCGCATACTGATATCCCGGGTGTACCGGGGCCTCACGGTTGTCATAGTCATCTCCATGTAACTGGCATCTCCTTTCATCTTGTCTTCCATCCGTTTGATGATCTCCACAGGCGTTTGACCGGACAAGTTGAATGTCGCAAGCATCAGTAAAACTATAATTCTCAGATTTTTCCTTATTTTCATAAATTTTGTTTCATTGATGATTTCACCACAAGGCATTTATTATTGGTCCCTCTTTAAAAATAATTATAGCCCACAAGAGAATAAGTTCCTTTACTTAACTTAAAAAGGTAAAGGCTGAGGCTAAGCACCTTCTATTGGAAATTATTGGATTTTAACCTCAACATCATGGCAGCGTGAATTTCAAAATTAAGTTCGTTTCCTCAGCCAGCTAACCAGAACCAAGCCTGTCTTGCTATATTGATCTATGCCTTAACATTGATTTGTCATCAAGGCAGGCTTAACCTTAACCTTAACCTTAACCTCAACCTTAACCTCAACCTTAACCTCTAACTTAACCTCTAACTTAACCTTTACCTGAGCTAAATGAGAACCTGATACTTCAAGTATCTTCCGCTTCCACCTTTTTCCATTCTTCAATAATTACCGGCACCATTTTTCCCGAAAACTCATAAAACTTTCGTGCCTTCCTAAGCCAGACTCCGCTGTTATCCTCAGCATTCATGCGCAAATCCATCGCCTGTGAAAACAACCTGACAAACATGGCAAGTGCGCCTGATCTGGCTTTGATGCTGTCTGTCCAGGATATCTCATTGTTCAGTGTATAATAGGTTTTCCGGTCACCAGGCAATGAAACCTGCTTAATATAATTCAACTGATGAAGTGCGCGAAGATTGGTACTGATGGTGCTTTTACTTGCCCGAAGGCCCCTGGTAAATTCTTCAAAAGAAAGCTGTGACTTATCCTCTGTCATCAAAAACCCGAGTATCCGTCCTGACATCCTTGTTGTACCAAGACTTTCAAAAAGGAGACCGGTCTGCTCAATAATCTCAGATTTCTCTTGTTCTTTTCCCATTGTATTAATCGTTGTTACAAATATATGACGATTTGGTTCGTTTTGTCCCGAACCTAACGAATTTATTCTATTGTCATTATATACCTCTGCTAAACAGTAATTTATAAGATTAAATCCTTCTGCCCGTTTCCCGGCGTTTAATAATTTACTCCAAATGCTAAACAAATCAGATAAATCGTTTGTTATCTAAGCAATTACCATAAATTATCAAGATTTTTTATAATGAAGCAGCATAACAAAGTACTGGTTATCGGAGCCGGATTTTCAGGCCTCTCAGCATCCGCTTCACTGGCAGCCAGAGGTTACGAGGTAACTGTTCTCGAAAAGAACAGTATGCCCGGAGGTCGTGCACGAAAATTCAGTGAAAAAGGTTTTACATTCGACATGGGCCCCAGCTGGTATTGGATGCCCGAGGTTTTTGAGGAGTTCTTTGCCCGCTTCAATAAAAAAGTTTCTGATTATTATGAATTACAAAGAATTGACCCTTCCTATAAAATATATTTCGGCCCCGGCGATGAGGTAGCCCTGCCAGCCTCGCTTGATGAAATTTATAAACTCTATGAATCAATTGAGCCCGGCAGTTCAGGGAATCTGAAAAAATTCCTGACAGAATCGGAATTCAAATACAAGACCGGAATGGGGAAATTTGTGATTAAACCAAGCCATTCTGTCACCGAATTCATGAGCTGGGAGATTTTAAAAGCCGGCTTGAAACTGAATATGTTCAGTTCGTTTGGCTCCTATACCCGAAAGCATTTCAAGAGTGCCAAAATTCGGCGTATGCTAGAGTTCCCGGTGCTTTTCCTGGGCGGAACTGCCGATACAACCCCGGCGCTTTACAGTCTGATGAACTACAGCGAT
>JAAXUD010000659.1 GCA_013336205.1 Lentimicrobium sp.
TGTTAAGCATTTCAATAGCAGGCTTTGATAGTTTGGGATTCCAATGCCTGGCCGCTTTTACAAGGTTGACTACATGGTCAAAATCGATATAATTAAGTTTTTGTAAAGCTTTTATGGCATTTATCCGTGTTTCAAATTCGAAGGATGGGCCTGCATAATCCTTTAATTCCGGAAGCCTGGATGTGTCACCATTCTTCACCGCAATTTCAAGCCAGGCCATTCTGATGTTCAATCCTCTCCAACCGTATTCAACGGATGTTACACTCAGCCAGTAATCTGCATTCCCGGGCATAAATGTGCAGAGTTTGCGCAAACACAGTTCAACATTGATATAGTCAGGGTCAAAAAGCAGGTGGACTAATCTGCCGGTGTCGGCAGGTGAAAGCGGATTGTAATTGGTTATTGCGGCCCTGCGGATTAATGCATCAGGATGTTTAAGTGCCCCATGGAAAAATACCCTGCTTGAATTGCTGGTGTCTGAGCCTAGCTGTGAAAGTACTTCACTATATATCAGTTCATTTTCTGATAGCCCGGCACACAGTAACAGCGCGTCGCGCTTTTCACTCAGCGGCAGGCTGCGCATTGCAGTCAGGGCTTCATATTTGTCAATCGGGTTTGGCGCTTTTGTAGCTGCAGCCTTTAATTGATCGGGATTTCTGTTAAAGGTCATCCGCTTTAAAAGCCTGTTGCCGGAATCAAATACAATAAAATCAACCGGTAAACCTTTAGGGTTGGGAATCCTGAAGGTAGAATCTATTCCTGTGATGGTTATTCTGTGGTTACTGATACTGCCATCGCTGTATCCGGCTGTTATATTGGCGGAGACTCTGAATAGTCCTTCTGTTTGTGTGATTGGCTGAATCTGTTTAATCCTTAGTTCAGTATTATTTAAGCTGGTTCCGGAATTATAACTTACCAGGAAATGCGGCTCCCCGCCCTGGAAAAGCCATTGCCGGAAAAACCAGTGAAGCGGCAAGCCGGTTGTTTCATAAAATGACCGGATAAAATCATGAGACGAGGCTTCATTAAAGGCAAATTCAGTCAGGTAGTGTGTCATAGCTTTCCTGAAGAGTGAATCGCCCATTTCATCGCGCAGCATATCAAGCACTAAAGAGCCTTTCTGATACCAGCGGAAAGAACCTGCCCGTGAATGAGCCAGAGGGTAATTGTCTTTTTCGGCTTGTGTCAGGGCTTTTGATTGCTCGGATAGTTTTTCCTTTTCATAATAATCATTGCCAAAGATACTTTTCTCGAAAAGTTTTGCATAATAGGTCGCCATACTTTCAGTAAGCCATACATCAGAGCCGGGCTCATGTGCAATATAGTTCCCGAACCATTGGTGGGTGAGTTCATGCACATTTACATTGACATAATTTCTTCCCCACCAGCCTCGTTCACCTATTTGCATATAGTCCCCGAAGATGGTAGCCGTAGTTGTTTCCATCGCCCCGTAGAGATAATCGGCTACCGGCGCCTGCCTGTATAATTCCCAGGGGTAAGGAATTCCGAGCTCTTTTTCGAGGAAGTCAAACATTTCAATGGAATACCGGTAGGTCGGATCAAAATGATCAGCAAGATCAGGATAGTACCAATACTCCAATGGCACTCCTGAATTGGTTTTCATCGCTTTAAATTCATATTTGCCGATGACCAGTGCCGTTGAGAAAAACGGATGAGGTTTATTCATCTTATAATGCCAGGTGTTGTTCCCGTCCTGATTTTCTGTTACGGAGATCCTGACTCCATTTGAATAAACCTGGTATTT
The DNA here is from genome assembly GCA_013336205.1 of Lentimicrobium sp. Taxonomy (GTDB): domain Bacteria; phylum Bacteroidota; class Bacteroidia; order Bacteroidales; family Lentimicrobiaceae; genus Lentimicrobium. The sequence goes on from JAAXUD010000659.1 coordinate 1,766, forward strand.
ATGGTTAAATGTAATATGCAGATCGACTGTTATCCGGTCATTCTGAAATGGAATCCAGCCAAAAGGCCTGTGTGCCCATATTTGTCTGCGCATTCGGCCACTTTTATCGTCCCAGCCTACAAAGTATGGCTCGTTCGGGCCGTTAGTGTTGTACCGGATTTCGAGTTGGTTGAGTTTTTCCGGCCAGGAATCCGGCAAGCTCTTTAAAATCAGGTTGTTCCCGATTTTGCTGAATGTTATGATTTTTCCATTGATTGTAACCAACTCAGGCAGAATACCGGGTGCGTACATTACAATAGAATCGAAATCCGGCCTTAAGGGGTTGAAATCGAATATAGCTCGACCCCTGATGGTTCCGGTCAAGGTGTCAGGGCTTATCCAGGCTTCGAGATGATTTAACTTTATTGCCTTATTCTCATATTGTGATGCCGGATCGTCATAGTAAGTTATCGTCTTTTGTTGAGCAATAGAATAGCTGCAAATGAGCAGCAGGTAAGAAATTGTAATGAGTGTAGGCGGAAATTTTTTATCCATACGACTAGTGTTGTGTCAATTGTAAAATGACGCATTGAATGAAATAATAGATCCATCAATTAATCGGATTTCTTCCCGTCTGACTGGCTTACTTCATTTTAAAGTTAGTTTAATCTGACCAGTCGGGCAGTATGCCTGATTGCATGGGCAACCATGCGAACAGTCCAGGCCAGTCGCTTTTTACTTTTTACTTCATTTTACTTTTTACTTTTTACTTTTTACTTTTTACTTTTTACTTTTTACTTG
>JAAXUD010000660.1 GCA_013336205.1 Lentimicrobium sp.
ATCTGTTTATGTACGGGTGATTCGATGATTTATGCCTGCACTCCAACCGGAATTTACAGAACCGCAAAAGATGCTTTAATCTGGTCAGCATTCAATGAAGGGCTGCCGGTGGGTGGGCGTATCAACAAGATCATCCTGAAAGACAGCATCCTGCTGGCTTCTGATAATAACAGCATTTATTTCAGGACTTCCGGTGACCCAGCATGGACAACTTTATGCGAAAGCAGCCCGGTAACCGGAATCTACGATTTTGATTTTGACGGACTCACCATTGTGCTGGCCGGTTACGATGGAATTGCGGAAAGCGTTGATATGGGGTTAGGCTGGACAATCTGGCCTTCTGCCTATATTTTCGAATGGGATGCTGTAACAGTAAAGGGAGATACCATTATTGCCGCATCCAAAGGCGGAATATACCGGAAACTGATCTCTACAAGTAATATAAGCAATGTCAGCAATGGCTTGATGGAGTTGTGGAATCCTTATGGATACGATTACTATGGGGAATTTGAGCAATTTCACCATATAGGAGATCAGATTTTTGTGTGCGGAGAAACGGGCGTCTATAAATTATCTGATTATACCTGGAACTGGGAGTTCACAGACCTGGGATCCTGGACTTATGCCATGGCAAGCAATACAGAGATGCTGTTTGGTGTCAAAGGATATGACGGCATCTGGGGACGGCCTTTGAATCAGTTGATTGTTCATACAAATGAAGCGCCTGAAATTAAATCACCCATCAATATTTATCCAAATCCGGCAAATACCAGCATTACGATCGACACACAAATCACTCCGGGAATGAACACCAACCTGACTATAATTAACCTTCAGGGTCAGCAACTTATAAAAATCCCGGTAACGGAACCAACTGCCATACTTGATGTTCAGGCATTCACCCCAGGGCTGTATTTTGTGAAATTATCGGATAACAAAACTGTGCAGGTTGCGAAGTTCGTGAAGCAATAGCATTTGCCGGTATCCGGAAAACAGAACCCCGGGCTCATAAAACAAGTCATTCAAAGTCAGAACTCCAAAGGGAATATCCCTATTCCAATGGTTTATATCAACACCTCTATTCCCAGCATTGAGCAGGCTGTCGTCAACAATCGCTTACAATCGCCGGGATAAATAAGGTGGTGGTTGCCCAGCGGGCTTTGCCTGAGTAATGCTATTTCATTCGCAGCGAGTTTTACTTCAATCTGTGTGCGACAGGCGGTGGCTGATTTTGGACGGCCGGTAATATGGGCTGTTGCAATAAACGCTTTGCTGAGTTTGTTGTCGAAACGAAATACAGTGACCAGATCACTTATAAAATCGCCTTCAATGGCGGTGCCTACGCCTGTTTCAAAGTGCGTTTTAACCGAAAACCCGGAAACCAAACCGGGCGCAATGGTGCAATGCGAAAACATACACGCTTCTTCACTCACTTTATTGATGTTCGCTATCCAGGGAATGACTCCGGTAAGTTCACGGCAGAGCATCATGCCGGCAATGGCCGTAAGGTCGCCTTCGCAACCAGCCGGAAAGCCTTCGTTGTTGAATTTTGCCAGGGGCAAACAGGCGGTAACGCTGTCTTTTCTGACCAGCGGAAAACATTCTACCGTGATGGCGTCCAGGTTTCGTTCCTGAATGGTATTCGTCAGCAGTTCACTTACTTTTGCTGTGTCTGTCAGATCGATGTTTGTTGTTCCCGCAAAGGATTCAAGAAACGAACCGGAAGCCTGAAATTCAGAAAAATGTGCCAGTTCGCTCCACGGAATTACGGTAAGCTTAATTCCGAACTTCTCATCCAGCAATGTGGAAGGAATTGCCGAGGAAATAAGCCAGTCAGATACCTTGCCAATCAGCCCGAGTCTTTTCCCGTTTAAGCTATTCAATGCCGGTTTTATAATACTGAAATCGCTGAGGAATCCGGCTGTCCCCGGGTCTTCTTCATCCAGCAGAACTGAATGAATATTCAACCCGTTCAGGTATGCCTTTACTTCTGTTGCAGAGGCATAGGCATTGTCGTGCTGCGAGCCAATCAACAGATAAAAATGCCCCGCCAAAACCTGTTGCTTTGCACTTTGCTCTGAGCCACCGGAGAGAAAAAACAGGACATCGGGATTGCTTTCAGTAAGCGTATAATTTAAAGATGAAATGAGCTTCTCAATCCGGCTTACCGCCTGAACAAAAATTTCATCCGGTGCCCCCGGGAATGCCAGTAGTTTGATTTTTAATTTATCCACAGTTTGTAATTCAATAGTCCGGTAAATTTAAGAATCACCCCGCCTCAGCGGGGCAAGCTGCAAAGACGCAAAGACGCAAAGGTATGATTATCAGAGTTTTTTATTGAAATTCGTTTCAATTGTAATGCATTGGTAATCAATTATTTAAAAACATTTAACGAAGTGTTGAAATTGTAATTTCCTTATTAGAACCTGTTATGTTCTTTGTCTTACCCGACCCGATCTCCAGCCGATAAAATTAGAATTTATTTATCTCCCTCCAGAGGCTGTTTAAATTTCATTTCATTTTTCAATAGGCCCGTCCTTTA
>JAAXUD010000661.1 GCA_013336205.1 Lentimicrobium sp.
TGAAAATACTGAGTAAAATCAACCAATACCACAATGGGATTGCTTTCTATATTCCAGCGACCAATCCGCAGGCGCAAACCCTGAGCCTCTGCATGTTCTCGCCAGGAGCGATATATGTAGTTATCCTCAATAAAATCAGGATTTTTTTTGGTTTCTTTCCAAACATCAGGGCCTATGAGAATATAGTTGTCTTCAAACTCTTTCTGAATCCCGGGAGCTTTAGTTGCAACTACTGTATAAATTCCACCAACTTTGTTGCAGATTTCCCAGCTGGTTTCAAAGATATAATCGGGTTTAATTTGTTTTTGGTCAGTCATAAAAGTAATTTCAATATTCAACAATAAGGCCATCGCCACAAGGCGATAGCCCATTAATAAAATTTAAGATTTCATTGAAACCAGTTTCAAGGCAATTAGAGAATTATTGTCAGACAACACCGGGCCTTAAAAAATGGATTTTAGCAAATCGCTTACTTTATTGCGATAAGTTTCAATTGAAGCTTTACCTGGCTTTTTAATCTCTTTCATAAGCTTATTGAGCTCTGAACGATAAGCAGCAGGTAAATCTTTTTTCAGTTTTTCAATCTCATCACCGGCTTTGTCAAATAATGAATACGCCAGATCTTTAACATCAATTTTTCCAATAGCTGTTTTCAACTCATTTTTAGATAATTTGAAAATCACTTCAAAATCTGATTTTTTGACTGACTCAGCTTTTTTCGATTTAGGCCCGGGTTTGCCCGGAGCTTTTGTTTTGGCTATGTTTTTGAGGTTCGCCGCAGGGTCAGGCAGGATGTATGATTCATGCTCTTCAATCACATGTTCTTTTGAGCGTTCAACCCTTCCAATGAAATCAGACAGAATGTTCATGTAGTTAATAAAAGCCTCATAGGGTGTGCTGTATGGATTAAAGTACTTATGCACTGCTCCGTCAGAAAACCATTTGGTACACATGTAATAGAAATGATCGGAAGTCTGAAGGTAAAGCCAGTCTTTCTGAATTTCCGGATTTGAAGAATTACGAACTTTTGGGGCCAGATTGTAGAGGCTGTCAAAAGCTTCATCCTGCATCTCGTTACCAAGCCAGGCGGTGAGGTCACGTTCCTCATCGGCCCACGAAATCGGGTGAGGTACATTAACAGCAGATACTGGCTGTAATTTGGAAGCGATCTGTGAAGGTGTGCCAAAAGTGAAGTTGGTATTTGCAAAAACCTGTTTAGGTAATGCCTTCATAAAATCGAATATGCCGGTTTCAGCCCATTGATGCTCGCCAAAAGACTCGTAATCAAGAAAAATATTCAGGACTGGTTGATTTTTATCAAAAGTAGCCATCCATTTTGCAAATTTTTCAGCAGTTAGCGGCCACTCAATCCAGCTCTGGTTCGAGAACCGGAATGCGATATCGTCGCTTAACTGGTAATTTCTCAGCAAAAGCTTCAATTTTGGATTTGCTCCGCTGCAATAAAGAAAGTTTGGACTTTTCCAGCCAAGTATATGCTTGGCTCCTTCGGTAAGCATCAGATTAAAGCCCATATCATAAACCATTGAGCCAATCTGATCTGAGTAAATCAACTCAGTATTCCTGAATGCTGTGGGGCGGGTTCCAAATAATTCTTCTATACGGTCGGCATGTTTAGTAACCTGTTTTCTAAACTCTTCAGGATCTTTCAATGCCACCAAAGAATGAGCATATGTCTCGGCCAGAAACTCTACATTTCCGGTTGCAGCCAGTTTCTTAAAACTATCCAGGGCTGCCGGAGCATACATTTCCAATTGATCAAGTGCGATTCCGGAAATAGAAAAGCTTACCCTGAATGCTGCACCATATTCTTTAATGAGACCAAGCAAAACATTATTCATTGGAATATAGGAGCGCTCAGCAACTCTTTTTATGATTGTCCGGTTTTGATAATCGTCATAATAATGGTGGCTGGCTCCGATATCGAAGAATCTATATGTTCTTAACCTGAAAGGTTGGTGAACCTGAAAATAGAAACAAATTGATCTCATAATTCGCTGTATTTTTCTGATTTATACAATTTTATTTTTGATTAGCCTGCTCATAGACGTCCTTTATAAGGCGTGCTGCATTTTCCCATTTTAAGTTCTCAACTTCCTGAGCACCATATTTGGAAAACACAGACGAAAGGCTATTATACTGGAGTAATGCATAAATAGCATCTGCCATTGCATCAATATCCCAAAAGTCAACTTTAAGCGCATGTTGAAGAACCTCAGCAACACCAGACTGTTTGGAAATTACTACCGGTACATTTGACCGCATGGCTTCCAGGGGAGATATGCCAAAAGGCTCTGAAACCGACGGCATCACATAAACATCGCTCATTGCGAACATGCGGTCGACATTATCGCCGCGTAAAAATCCTGTAAAATGAAATTTCGTTGAAATACGCAACTGAGCGACACGACGAATCATTTTTTCAAGCAAATCGCCGGTTCCAGCCATCACAAATCGAACATTCGGATCGCGTTGTAAAACCTTGTAGGCTGCTTCAATAAAGTATTCAGGTCCTTTTTGAAAA
>JAAXUD010000662.1 GCA_013336205.1 Lentimicrobium sp.
CTATTTCATAACGAACCCCGTGTAAACCTCCTTCGTAATCCGAAGCCCATTCGTCATTCGTCATTCGTTATTTTTAAATCGTAAACTGTAAACTGTAAATCGTAAACGGTACATCCTCATTTGTCATTTGTCATTCGTCATTCGTAATTCGTACTTTGTCATTTTTACCCTGAGCCTGTCTGCCTGTGACTGATGCAATAAATTGACCGTAATTATGCAAACAGGCAGGCGGAGCCGAAGGGCCTCATTCGTCCTTATTATTTCTCTTTCTCCTGGTTTTTCAACAGGCTTGATTTCATTCCTGAAAGTATAGATCTAAAGGCGTATCCAAAAATAAATCGTTCAGGATCCCTTTCATAATAGATTACTCCTTCTCTCACCTCCTCGCCGGGAAGCGGGTTTGAATTTAGTATCATGGTGTTGGCAATAATGGAAATAATCCGCTCTTTCAGGGCAGTGGTATCGTTTGTCTGTTTATTCTTGACTGCGATATCCAGGCCGTGGTAGCGCAAGGTCATTTTGCCGGTAGCTTTGGTATTGTCGGCTGTGAAATTGAAATCCATGGCATCAATTTTACCTGAAGTGGCATAGATATATGCGGTATATTCAAGCATGGGATTCAACGCTTCTGCATTCATTTCCGAAAGTGTGCCTGCTAGTGTAAACGGGTCGTTGTTTTCGAATAGCCTCGCTTTCAATGACACAGATAGCTTACCTTTTCCCATCAGGAGGGCCTGAGCGTAAAGTTGAAAGTATCCCTTTTCTTTTTTGTACAGGGTGTCGTTGGTTATTTGATGTATGCTGGCACGTAGCTCTTCAAAGCTGATCTTTCCCTGTTCGCTGGCTCCCGGTGTATGCTCGGCATAGGTTATGTTTCCACTTAAGATCCTTATTGAATCAATGTGCAGATTGCCTGGATAGCTTTTAATCATTTCCTGGAAAACCGGCTTATTCGTGTGCCGGAATTTCTTCCGCTTATCGCGAAAAACATTCAATTTCAATTCTCCGACATCAATACTGGCAATATTTAAGTCACCGGATTTGAAATAGCTTGTCGGAGAAAAGGATTTGATATAAATATGGCTAAGGGCTGCTTCTATGCGGTCAGCCTGAAATTCATGAAGTGACGCGAAATCATAATCAGGATAATTAGGATGAATAGAAAGGCTATCGGCCTCCAACGTCTTTATATCGGCAGCATAGCGGATGCCAATGATTTTAAATGAATACAAGCTGTCGGCTGATACTATTGAAAAATCTTCAACGCTTGTTATGTCAACTTCATTGATAATGGCAGGGGAGATGGTGTCCTTTCTGTCAATTTGCAGATTTACCAGTTTAAACTGGCCTTTTTTTATTGAATAGGACCGGGCTGTTGAATCAAATTTCAGGCTAAGGTCAAGTGTATCGAAAATGATACAGCCAATCCGGATATTCTGGTCTGAAATTAAGGGGGGTGTAGTTTTTTTTGGAAATGGAATCCGGCCATCAATGTTGCACCGGGAAATGATTACTTCACGCAGATAGATCCCGTTTTTAAACAGAATTCGCAGCATGCTGATTCCTTTAATCCGTATTGAGGCTATTTTCCCGTTCAGATAGCGGTCGGCTCCGGATTCTGGTTGAGCAGTTATTGTAATATTTTTTAATTCTAATCCGGATTTAAAAATCGAGAAATCAACTACTTCCGCCTTTATCAGATAGCCTTTGTTGTTTTCATTTAATGTGGACAGAATTTTTCTTTCTACCCATGGTTCAACAAATACTGCCAATACAAAGACAAGGATTAGTGCAAGAGCAATAATCCCGATCAGAATTTTTGACAATAGTCTGAATTTCATGCTTTAACTCATTTATGGTGAATAATAAAGGGTATGATGAATTCGAAAGATCAACATGAATGCTTGTGTTGAATTCAGGCCAGAATTCCTTTCCATTACTTTGCCGGCTTCTCAATTCTATGAAATCAATCAATGCTATAAAGCGCTGATATCAACTGGTTTTAACTCTGAAAACTGAATTACAAGTCACCATACCAGAACTCACCGATTTTAGTCAAACCTTCCTTTTTGACTTTTCGGAGCAGGCTCAATGATTAAATTTGAACCTACAAAGTTGTATTCAACTGAAATAAAAACCCTTATATAATTCCGGAAATAAGTTTTATAATTCACACATGGCATGATGCTGTGAATTCAATCCGGCTTTTTAAGGCTTAAATTGATATTTGTTGTGATAAATCTTTTTTTTGGCAGCAGGGCGCTAAACCGCAAATAAACACCGGCCTTTTATTACAATCTTCTTTACTCCGATAAAATATATTAAGGCGCACAAAAAGGCGTATGATACCTGGAAGCTATAATAGAAAGAAAGCCAGCGTAACATTTGCACCCGGGATTTATGAATTATATGAATACTTTATAAAGGTCACCTGATTTTTTTCTTCCAATGTGTGAATGATGTAAACCCTTGCAAAAGTTGTGTAATATATATGGTAATGACAGTGTCTAACTTTGTCCTGTCGGTTTTTTTACAAACGTGA
>JAAXUD010000663.1 GCA_013336205.1 Lentimicrobium sp.
TGACCTGAGTATTGTATTGGCTGCGCCCCGAAAATCGATGGAAGGCTATTTTTTCAAAAACTCACAGGCTACTGAAATGATTTTTATCCACGAAGGCTCTGGCACCCTTCGCTGCATGTATGGTGATATCCGTTTTGGCTATGGCGACCACCTGATTATTCCCCGTGGTATTATTTACCAGTTACAGTTCGACACTGCGGATAACCGTCTTTTTATTGTAGAATCTTATAGTCCGATCAGATTTCCAAAAAAATATGTAAACAAACTGGGACAACTGGAAGAACATGCACCTTTTTGTGAGCGTGACATAAGAAAACCGCAAAACCTGGTGACCCACAACGAGAAAGGTGATTTTGTGGTCATCGTGAAAAAAGAAGATCAATTGTTTCCTTATCACTTCGCCAGTCATCCGTTTGATGTAATCGGCTGGGACGGATACCATTACCCGTACGCCCTTTCAATTCATGATTTTGAGCCTATCACCGGCCGGGTTCATCAGCCACCTCCTGTGCATCAGACATTTGAAGCGCACAACTATGTTATGTGTGCTTTTGTACCCAGGCTTTACGATTATCACCCGCTTTCAATACCTGTCCCCTATAACCACAGCAATGTTGATTCTGACGAGGTCCTTTATTATGTTGATGGAGATTTCATGAGCCGGAAACATGTTGACCGCGGTCAGATCACCCTTCATCCAATCGGAATTCCGCACGGCCCGCATCCTGGAACGGTCGAAAAAAGCCTGGGCGCTAAAGAAACCAAAGAACTGGCTGTAATGGTTGATACCTTCAGGCCGCTGTGGCTTACAAAACAAGCCATGGAAATTGAAGACCCTGACTATTTCAAATCATGGCTAGAGTAAATTCAGGCAATCCGGTTGTGATAAGCAACTGATATGCTTGCATTAAAAAAATACAATTTTCATTGAAAATAAAATCAAAAAATGACAACACAGGAAGACTTTTTGCCTATCAATGGCACCGATTACGTGGAATTTTATGTTGGCAATGCCAAACAGGCCGCATTTTATTATCAGACGGCTTTTGGATTTCAGCCACTGGCTTATGCCGGACTTGAAACCGGCCTTAAAGACAGGACTTCCTATGTATTGGTGCAGGATAAAATCCGGTTTGTTTTTACCTCTTCATTAATTCCTGAAAGCGAAATCGCAATGCATGCCATGAAACATGGTGATGGGGTGAAAGTGGTAGCGCTTTGGGTTGACGATGCCCGCAAATCATGGAAGGAAACAACCGAGCGGGGAGCTGTTTCATACATGGAACCGAAAATAGAGCAGGACAGTAATGGCGAAGTAGTACTTTCAGGCATTCACACTTATGGCGAGACTGTACATATTTTTGTTGAACGAAAAAATTACAAAGGACCATTTCTGCCTGGCTATGTTGCCTGGAATCCTGAATATCGCACCAAAGACGCCGGACTCAGGTATGTTGATCACATGGTAGGCAATGTAGGCTGGAATGAAATGAACACCTGGGTCAATTTCTATGCTGAAACCATGGGATTCAAACAATTGGTTTCTTTCGACGATAAAGATATCTCTACCGAATACACCGCCTTGATGAGTAAGGTTATGAGTAACGGCAACGGACGCATCAAATTTCCGATCAACGAACCGGCCGAAGGCAAAAAACGATCACAGGTCGAGGAATATCTTGATTTTTATGGAAACAGCGGTGTGCAGCATGTGGCGATGGCCACCGACAATATCCTTCATACCGTCAGCGAATTACGCAGGCGTGGCATCGAGTTTCTGACAGTTCCCGGGTCTTATTACGATACAGTACTTAACAGGGTCGGCAGTATTGACGAAGAAATTCTCCAGCTCAGGGATCTTGGTATACTTGTCGACCGGGATGATGAAGGATACCTGCTTCAGATTTTTACCAAACCGGTAGAAGACAGACCTACAGTTTTCTATGAAATCATACAACGGAAAGGAGCCAAATCATTTGGTAAAGGTAATTTCCAGGCGCTGTTTGAAGCCATTGAACTGGAACAGGAGAAAAGAGGAACCTTGTAATTTCGGATTTCGGATTGCGGATTTAGCTTCGCTGAGCTCCCTTCGGTCGGTTCGGATTGCGGATTTTCTTCATACATCATACTTCTTACCTCTTACTTCCGACTTCAGTCCAACTTATTTATTGCACATTAGAACCTTGAAATTCAATGAAACTTAAATCCTGGATAGAAATCCCGCTTAACAGCGATTTCCCGCTTGAGAATCTGCCCTTTGGCATTATGAAAGTAACCATAAACAAGGAAGTGGCAGTTACCCGCATAGGAGATTATATTATCGACCTTGAAAAACTTGAATGGTTTCATGTTTTCGATGACCTTGATTATGATTTTGAAGGTGTATTCAGTCAATCATCCCTGAATCAGTTTATCGCGATGGGCAAAGAAGCCCACCTGCAGCTCAGAAAAAAGCTTCAGGAAGTCTTCAGTGTTGATTATTTTAAAGGCGATGAAGATCTGTTGGTTGCTATACAGGCGAATGCTGTATCTCATTG
>JAAXUD010000664.1 GCA_013336205.1 Lentimicrobium sp.
ATAGCAGGAACTGAGTCCGATAAGCACTTCACCGGACAGGGTGGACAATACAGCGATAACTACATGATACAGACTGAAGGTTGGGAATGGCGTTCATACGATCTGGCAGCTATGGGCTGGACAGATATTATCGGACAAGTCGATAAAATCGATATGTGGTTCAGGGGAGGAAATGTTGGAGAAACCGATGAATTTGAAATTGCCCTTGATCAGGTAATGATTACTGACGGTCCTTTAACTCCAACGCTGATCTGGGATGCAGAAGAACCTGCCGGTGGCGATTTACCTATCACTTTCAATGGTGGCACAGGTCTTACTGGTTACAGCCAGGGGCCAAAATATGCTTCTTACCTTTACACTGTCGGTAGTGATACCTGGGCCTGGCTTGGAAATATTATGGCTGTCGGTAATTTAACCCTCGATCCAATGGCTTATTCCAATGGCATCTACATCAACTTCCTGGTAAATACAGGTGATTCAGAAGGATATGCCGGAATTCAGGTAGAACAAAACGGAAATAAAGCTGCCAATCAGAAACTTGACCCTGCTTACGGAGATAATTACAAGTTTAGACCTACAAATGGAAAGTGGGAATGGAGATCCATGAAATTTGATATTGCCAACTGGGATAACTGGGGAGGATCAATAGGTGACATTAATCTTGCTGAACCGTTCAACCTGAGCATATATGCCCGTGGCGGAAATATTGCGAGCGGTGTGAATGCCCAGCTGCACATGGATTACTTTATTTTCACCACTGTACCGCTTGACCCAAACCTTATTCCTGAATAAACGAAAATTCAGAAGATTCAGCCTGTCTGCTGAAGGCCGAATCTTCAACAATTCAATCATCAAAATCGACAAGCTGCTATGAAAACCCTTTCCGGTCACTATTTACTCCATAACTACTTTGGAGGCATGTTCACCGGAAAGGGCTTCATTTCAGTGATAGTTTAAGTGTCAATTAAAAAAGGGGAGCACTATTGCTTCCCTTTTATTCATCTTTACCTAAAGATAAGCCATGAATCCTTTCCGTTTCACTTCTGCAGGCCTGATATTGATCATACTGCTTTCAGGCATGCCTGCATTCACCGACACCATTGTTGTTGATGATTTCAATGACAATACAATAGGCGCCGAATGGCAGATTGAAGGCTCTACTTTTGCCCTGTCGGTTGAAAACGAAGCATTGAAGGTTAACTACAACCGCACAGCCACGAGCTGGGAGTGGGATCAGTTTCATTATATTTTCAGTAATCAGCCAAGCCTGGAAAAATATCAGATTATTGTCAGGATTAAATCAACCGTGGCAACTGAGCTCGCCGTTAAACCCTCCTATTCAGATGGCGGCAGCGATTGGATGACGCAAAATATTGCTGTTTCCACAAACTATCAGGAATTTACCTTCCAGGTAACTTCGGGAAACCAAAAAATACTTGAGGTAATTTACTTTTACTTCGATGCAGGCAGCACAAGCCTTAAGTCAGGGGAAATTTTTATCGATCAGATCCTGATTAATACTACATCGACAGGCTTATTATCTCTTGCTGTTGAAAACGCTGAAGTCTATCGCAACAATGCAGCCGCAGGAACAGCCGAAGGGCAGTTTCCCCAGGCGGGCATCACTTCATTCAGCAATGCAATAACTGATGCTCAACAGGTACTCAACAACCAGCAATCAACTCAAAATGAAATAGATGCTGCTGTTTTTGCGCTGAACGATGCCAACAACAATCTTGATGCCAGCCGGGTCAGATCTTCAAAACTTACGGGAATGTCACTTGCATGCGACATCGCTTCATTCGAAACCCAGAATATGTATTATAACCTGAGGCAGATTGCAAAGTACAATACCCTTTTCGGGATGCAGGATGCAACAGGTTACGGTGTTGGATGGACCGGCAACAATTTCCGCTCCGATGTGGAAGATGTGTGTGGTTCGCTGCCGGCCGTATGCTCCTGGTCGATCAAGGATGTAGCCAACGGAACCGGGTTTGAAGACCTGAGAGAGCGCATCACCTATGTCGCTAACCTCGGTGGTATCAATACCCTGGAATGGCATATGGACAACCCTTATGGTGGGGACTTTTACTGGGAAAACAACCCGTACCCCGATTCCAACGTGGTAAATTCAATCCTTCCGGGCGGGGTAAATCACCTGTACTGGACAAATCAGCTTGATAACATTGCCATTTTTCTTCGCAACCTGAAAGGCAGCAAAGGCGAATCCATTCCGGTGATCTTCAGACCCTGGCACGAACACAACGGCGACTGGTTCTGGTGGGGAAATGCCCATTGCACCATTGATCAGTATAAATCGCTGTGGCAGTTCACCGTCAACTACCTGGTGAACGATAAAAAGGTGAATAATCTGCTGTTTGCTTACTCACCCGACCGGTTTTACACAAAAGCCAATTATCTTCAGAAATATCCGGGCGACAGCTACATTGATATTTTCGGGCACGACAATTACGGCGATGTTTACAATACATCGGGAATTGCTTCATTGCTCACACACCTTCGCCACCTGGTTG
>JAAXUD010000665.1 GCA_013336205.1 Lentimicrobium sp.
CCTTTTAAAAACTTTACTTAACGCCATAGATTAGGGAAATCTCACCTCCCAAATTATCCTTAGCGTCCTCGCTAAGGATAATTTCACCAGTCCTGCTTATTTGAAATGCATTTCATAAATCTAATAAATCCAAATATCAAAAACATTAAATCTTAGTTATATTTGTCTAACTATAATATAAATATTATGACTGGAGGTTGGAAAATACATGATCAATCCTTGCCCCATTTCTTAACATTTCAGGTTATCAGGTGGATTGATATTTTTACAAGAAAAAAAGTCAGGGATGAATTTATAAATAATATCAGATTCTGTCAGAAGAATAAGGGACTTGAGCTTTTTGCATATGTTATCATGTCAAATCATGTGCATTTCATTATGAGAAGTTCAGATAACAACCTGAGTGGTATTATAAAGGACTTAAAATCATTTACAAGCAAATCGATTATAGAAATATTGCGTATTGAGGAACAACAGAAAAGAGATTGGATAGTTCCAATGCTTTTAGAATCAGGAGAAGGAAATAATCGGAATAAAGGCCATCAGCTATGGGTACAGGATAACCATCCAATTGAATTGACATATAATGCAATTATGCAGCAAAAATTGAATTATATTCATCAAAATCCGGTAAGGGCCGGTATTGTCGAAAAACCTGAAGATTATTTATTGTCAAGCGCAAGAAATTATGCAGATCTGGAAGGGGTGCTTGAAGTAATCAGGTTGACGGTTACACAAACAAAGCCATAATAATCGGGAGGGAGCGGATTTAACCTTAGCGAGGACGCTAAGGTTAGTTTTCGTGAGATGATATAGAATAGCTGAATAACAAAAAAGCCCTGAAACTATTCCAGGGCTTTCTTTTTTATGTACTAATCTTCGCAATAGAACTTATAAAAATGGGGAATCGTTTCAATTCCTTTGTAGAAATTGAATAATGGGAAATTCTCATTTGGAGAATGAATGGCATCTGACTCAAGCCCAAAGCCCATCAAAATTGATTTTACACCCAGCACTCTTTCGAATGTTGAAATAATAGGGATGCTTCCACCACTTCGAACCGGTACAGGTTTCTTGCCGAATGTAGTTTCGTAGGCCTTGCTGGCTGCTTTGTAAGCTTTTGTGTCGGTAGGGGAAACGTATCCCTGGCCACCATGTAGGTTGGTAACTTTTACCTTTACTGAAGGCGGGGCAATTTTCATAAAATGATCTTCAAACAGCTTTGAAATCTCTTCATGATCCTGATGCGGAACCAGTCGCATCGAAATCTTGGCGTAGGCTTTTGATGGCAACACTGTTTTGGCGCCTTCACCGGTATAACCGCCCCAGATTCCACAAACATCAAGCGTTGGGCGTATGCCGGTGCGCTCCATGGTTGAGTAACCTTCCTCGCCGCAGACTTCGGCAATGTCAATCGCTTTTTTATATTCGGAAAGGTTAAAGGGCGCTTTCGCCATTTCATTGCGCTCTTCCGATGACAGTTCTAAAACCTTATCATAAAAACCAGCTACAGTGATGCGATTATTTTCATCGGTAAGCGAGGCGATCATCTTTGACAGCACATTGATTGGATTGGCAACCGCACCCCCAAACAATCCTGAGTGAAGATCGCGGTTGGGGCCGGTTACTTCAACTTCTAGATAGGCCAGTCCGCGCAATCCAACGGTAATTGATGGAATATCCGGTGCAATCATTCCGGTATCAGACACGAGGATGATATCAGCCTTCAGCATTTCCTTATGATCGCTGCAGAATTTTTCGAGATTGGGCGAACCAACTTCTTCCTCACCTTCAATCATAAACTTTACGTTGCAGGGCAGGGTGCCTGTCTGAACCATGGCCTCGAACGCTTTGGCGTGCATAAAGGCTTGTCCTTTATCGTCGTCGGCGCCACGGGCAAAAATTTTACCATCGCGGACTTCGGGTTCAAATGGGGGTGAAGTCCATAAGTTGAGCGGGTCAACCGGCATCACATCATAGTGACCATAAACCAGTACAGTTGGCTTGGAAGGGTCGATTATCTTTTCTCCGTAAACAACCGGATTTCCGGCAGTCGGCATAATTTCAGCCTTGTCGGCACCAGCGTTTAACATTGTTGTTTTCCAGTACTCAGCGGCACGAAGCATGTCGGGCTTATTTTCTGAAATAGAGCTGATCGACGGAATACGGATCAGGCCGAACAATTCGTCAAGAAATCGTTGTTTGTTGGCCTCAAGGTAGTTGTTGAGTTTTTCCATTGTATGAATTAATTGATTTTTTCATTTGATTTTGCCGATAAAGATAAATATTTCTGCCTGAAGGCAATGCCAATAAATGCTAAAAATATAGATTTTCTATTATAGGCATTTAGTCTCAATTGATTGATAATTAACTATATGCATATATAAGCATTGTGATTAGCTAAGCAAAAAATGCTTTTCAAGAAGATAAACTTGATTATTGTTTTTCGGAGTGTGGTTGATTTATCCGGCGTTGGCCCTTTTTTCTACCTTTGACCCCTGATTCAAAGTTGAGAATATGTCTGCTAACATC
>JAAXUD010000152.1 GCA_013336205.1 Lentimicrobium sp.
GTTACCGAGCAAACCTGCCGACATTCCTACATCGCATCACTGCTGAGGATACCTCATGTGATCGCCTGTGTAAATAAAATGGACCTGGTTGGATACAGTGAAGAAGTCTTCAATAAAATACAGCAGGATTATACCGACTTTGCAAAAAAACTGGACATTCCTGAAATCAGGTATGTTCCCATCAGTGCACTTCATGGTGACAATGTAGTTGACGCATCAAAAAAAATGCCCTGGTACAACGCCGGAACACTTAGAGAAGTGCTTGAAAGCATTGAGATAGGCAACGACCATAATTTAACAGACCCCCGGTTCCCGGTTCAGTATGTTATCAGGCCTATGTCTGATGAGTTTCACGATTACCGGGGCTATGCCGGAAGAGTTGCCGGAGGCGTTTTCAGCCCCGGCGATTCGGTAACGGTTCTTCCATCAATGCTTAAAAGCAGGATAAAATCAATTGATCTGTATAAGGCAGAGATTGACAGGGCGTTTGCCCCAATGTCGGTAACCATTACCCTCGACGATGATATTGACATCAGCCGCGGGGATATGCTTGTAAAGGACGACAATATGCCGCTGGTTACCCAGGACATCGATATAATGATATGCTGGATGAATGAAAAACCACTGCAGTTAAATGGCAAATATGCTGTTAAACATACAACCCGCGATGTGCGTTGCATTATTAAAGAGGTAAAATACAAGGTTAATGTGAATAACCTTGAACACATCGAAGGTGATTTGAATGTAGGACTCAACGATATTGCCTGTGTTAGTATCCGCACGACAAAACCCCTGTTTGTAGACCGCTACAAAAAGAACAGGAGAACCGGAGCCTTGATTATAATTGATGAAGCGACCAACAACACCCTGGGTGTAGGAATGGTTATCTGAATAACCGGCGAATGCTAAATCGTTTTAGAAAAAGTCATAAACGGCCCACTGCCTGATTACAGGAGGGTCTTGTTTGTACTGAACTACGGTTCTGTTTATTTGCATTTTGATGCACTGGAAATCCCCCCTTTATCCATCCCTAACCGCACTTTTATTGTGCTCCGGAATGCCTGCATTCAGGAATACCGGCCATGGTCATCAGCGATAAAAACCAACATCAACACTAAAATTCATAATCAAATGAATTCCTCTTTCGAATGCCAACCTGAATAAAATCAGTGTAATCACTGCTATTAATGAGATCAGAATCCCGGGTGGTCTTCTATGTCTTCCGGGGCGCTCTACCAGGCTTCGGGGTTTGGCTTTATAATTGAAAAAAGCAGGAATAACCATAAAACCCATCGTTGCGATTACTACAGCATCGTACACCATTATATTCGGATGTTGTGGCGTTGAGTTTGGATATTTTGCAACAATAATTATCAATCCACCAATGATCCAGGGCAAAATAAACCTTGATCCCAGCGCAAGACTCTGCCTCCATCGTTTTTGCCTGATTCCCGGAGGTATTGTTTCAAGCGCAAAAACAGCACTGTAATAACCGGTAACTGTTAAGAGGAAAAGGAAAATAAGCGAAATCAGTATCCTGAAGAAGGAATTCAGAAATAGCCAGTTGGCCACATAACCAAAACCCTGACTTGTAACAATGCCGGCCACAAATGCTCCAAGAAAATAGGTTGCCCCATGAAAAGCTACCCATAATAAAAACAGTCTCAGCTGTGGGTTCATCGCCTCCCGCACCAGAATGCCCCGCAATAAAACAAGTGAAATCACAACTGAAATAAATGGGCTGGCCAATGTAATGGCAATGATGTTAAACCTTGACCACAAAGGGCTTGCATTGCCAATCGGAAAATAGATCTCGTAATAAAACAAGACAGAATCTATCCCGAAATTAGAGGCAACCACTGCTCCGGTAAACTGGTAAACAATATAAACTACCAGGTAGGCAAGGATATAAAAACCAAGAGAATTTAAAAATGCATACGTCTCTCGCGGAAGTGCTTTCCTGAAGTCATCTCTGATAGTTGATAAAACCAGTTTGGGTCTTTGCTCCCTTTTCCTTTTACCTGTAATTTTCCTGAAAAAGGAAATTATTCGATTGGCTAAAGTGCGCTTATTTCTTCCTGAGTGATGAAAAACCCTCCTTTTCTGCGTTAAAGCAGGGGTTTCCACTTCCCCGGATTTAGCCTTCGCAGTGTCTGTTGCTTGAGCTTTTTTAAGTAAATCCGTTTTTTGATGGTGTATTCTTCTCCGTTGAGTCCCAACAGGCTTAATCAGATTATTAAGCATACCCTTGTACCAGACTTTTTTCTTTTTATGATGTAGTCTTGGTTTGCCTGATATCAAAGGTTTTACAGAAACTTCCAACTCCGAAGATAAACCGGAGAACGAACTTCCGGAATTCCTCCGATGGGGTCTCTCTCCGGTTAATAAAAATACAATCCGGTCAGCCAGTTTTTGCAAAAACCCTATTTCTCTATTTCCTTTATCCGGCATAATCGGTTTAAAAAAATTGATTAAAGCATCATCCTGATTATTTCCCGGTAATCATCCACGTTAAGTTTATGAACAAAGGTGGCGGCTTTATTATGCACCATCACCCGGAAAATTTCATCGGGGTCTACATTGCCGGCTTTTGTTTCGCTCAGTCTTACCGGACACCCGAGAATGCGGAAAAAGCCTTCCAAACGATCGATGGTGAGATCAACATCTCCGGTTCCAAAAACATTCTCCCCAAGAAATTTGATACGATGGGCAAGGTTCTCCCGCTGTAACCTCAGCCATGCCGGGTAAACAACGGTCAGAGAAGCGCCATGAGGGACATCGTAAAGCAACGAAAGGATGTGGCCGATACTGTGCACCCCCCAATCGCCCGAAGTTCGTCCGTACATTGTCAGACCATTCAGCGCCAGGGTTGCAGCATACATAATTTTTGCACGAAGCTCATAATTTGTCAGATCATTCATCAGCGGCGGGCCATATTCGATCGCTTCCCTGATGATCGAGAAAACTAACTTGTCAGATAGTGTTGCATCTTCACCTTTTCCAAAATAGGCTTCCAGGCAATGTGCTACCAGGTCTGCAATACCAAAGGCAGTATAATCTTCAGGTACTGTTACCGTAAGTTGTGGATCAAGAAATGAATGCCTGGGATAGAGCAATGGGCTTCCATATCCGTTTTTATTCTCTGTTTCATGATTTGAAAGCACAGCGAACTGGTTCATTTCGGTGCCGGTTGCTGCCAGTGTGAGCACAGCTACCAGCGGAACTGCAGTACGGGGAATCATTTTCCGTTCAAAAAAATCCCAGGCCGGAGCCTCAACCGGTATGGCTATTGAAATTATCTTAGCCGAATCAATAACACTTCCCCCTCCCACTGCCAGAATAACATCCACTGAATTTTCGCGCCCGATGGCAGCCGCCGCATCAACATCCTGAACTACAGGATTGGACTTGATTCCGCTGTATTCATAAACTTCTGCACCGATTGAATCCAACTGATGTTTGATGGTATCATACAACCCATTGCTTTTAACCGAGTTTTTGCCATATACCAGCAGCACTTTCTTGCCAAATCGGTTGATGGTAATTCCGAGTTGGTTTAAAACACCTTTTCCAAAATGCAGGGTAGTAGGATTATAAGCTGTGAAATTTTCCATTTTTTCTTGTTTTCAGATTGATTGATTTCCGGCCTTTTTAGTATCACAATACTTCGCAAAACATTTTTAAACGACTGGTTATCTAACTATTGACTAAGTGAAGTTTAAAAATATAACATTGTATATCAATACCTTGCACCTTTGTATCCCGATGATCTTCGGGCTTGCGTGGTTCTTAAACTTTCCTGATTATGGGTCAAAGGTTCTTCATCTAAAACAAAATCCATCTGTTTTCGTTGCAGATCAACCTGTTTTACTTTTATTTTAACCGGAGCGCCAAGTTTGAACTCCCGTCCATAATGCTGGCCTATAACACGATAATTATCGTCGTCGAGATAATAAAAATCATCGTCAAGATAACGCAGTGAGATCATCCCCTCACATTTACTGCCTTCAAGTTCAACAAAGATACCCCATTTGCTTACGCCTGAAATCAAGCCATTGAATGACTGGCCTATTTTATCGACCAGGAATTCTGCCTGTTTGTATTTGACAGAAGCCCTTTCCGCTTCAACCGCTTTGCGCTCCATTTCGGAACTGTGGGTGCAATACTCTTCATACTCATCTTTGTTAACAGATGCCTTGCCCTGCATATACCATTCAAGTAAACGATGCACCATAAGGTCAGGATACCGGCGAATTGGCGAGGTAAAATGTGTATAGTGCTGAAAAGCAAGGCCATAATGCCCGATATTCACTGTCGAATACACTGCCTTGGCCATTGTTCTGATGGCAATGGATTCAATCATATTTTCCTCCCCTTTTCCGGCTATCTGATCAAACAACTGATTGAAAGACTTTGCAAGGCCCTTCCGTGAACCAATGTTCATCTTATAACCAAGTTTGCTGAGGAACTCGGAAAACTTCTGCAATTTATCAGGATTGGGCTCGTCGTGAATTCTGTAAACAAAGGTTTTAGGTTTCGTTTCACCCGTTTTCCGGCCAATCTTTTCAGCAACCTTACGATTGGCCAACAGCATGAAATCTTCAATCAGCATGTTGGCTTCCTTTTGCTCTTTGATATAGGTATCGATTGGCTTGCCTTTTTCATCAAGAATAAACTTCACTTCCTGGCTATGAAAGGCAATAGATCCTTTTTTAAACCTTTCGTCTCTGAGTTTTGTGGCCAGACCGTTAAGAATCATCAATTCCTCCTTAAAGTCGCCCGCTTCGCCTTCTATCATAGTTTGTACTTCTTCGTAGCTGTAGCGCCGGTTACTCCGGATGATTGTCTTTCCATACCATTCATCACTGATCATGGCGTTGTCATCCATTACAAAAACGGCAGAAAAACAAAGCTTATCCTCATCCGCTCTCAATGAACATACCATATTGGAAAGCTTTTCCGGCAACATAGGTATAGTTCTGTCTACCAGGTATATAGAAGTTCCCCTTTCATAAGCCTCGCTGTCAATGGCGGATCCTGGCTGCACATAGTACGAAACATCTGCAATATGAACCCCGACTTCCCAGTTGCCATTTTCAAGTTTTTTCAGCGAAAGTGCATCGTCAAAATCCTTTGCATCCGGAGGGTCGATTGTACAGGTCCAGATTGACCTGAAATCGCGTCTTGCTGCAATTTCCTGCTGATCGATTTCTGTTGGAATATTTTCTGCTTCTTTAAGGGTTTGAGGATTGAACTGCAACGGGAAATCGAATGTAGCCAGAATTGAATTCATCTCTACATCATTGTTCCCCGGGTCACCCAGGACCTGTATGATTTCACCAAAAGGATTCTTCGAATGCTCAGGCCAGTCGGTCATGCCGGCAATGGCCTTTTGCCCGTTCTTCGCATTCCCGAGTGATTCTTTCGGAATAAAAATATCTACCGGAATACTGACATCGTCAGGAACAAGGAAAGCGAATTTTCCGGTTATCTGCACGGTTCCAACAAAACGGCTACGTGCTCTTTCAATCACTTCGACTATCTGACCTTCAGTTTTACGTCCTTTGCGCATTGGAAAGAGGTGAACCTTAACCTTGTCGCCGTTCAGCGCATGACCGGTATTGTTGGCTGCAATAAAAACATCTTCATCCAGCTCAGAGCCTGTTATATAGGCTTTCCCGGTTTGCTTCATATCCACAATGCCGATAATACTGCTTTGAAGTATTTTATCGGCCAGTAAATCTGGATTATATTTATACTTTCCCCTGTTGAGTTCGATAATTGTCCCGGCCCGGGTCATTGACTCCATCGCATTGTTAACCAGCGCCTTACTTACCTTATCGTTGATTCCTAAAAGTTTTGAAACCTGCCTGTAATTAAACGCTTTAAAAGGATTTGAAATAAAAAGCGCTTCAATAAGGCTGAATACAGGATTTTGCGGGGCCGGCGCTTTAATAAATGATTTTTTCTTAGGCATATTGGTAAAGTTATAGATGTAAAGGTATGAAAATACTTTTTAAAGTGCCAATTTAACAGACTTCGCGTTAATCAATCCCCCTGAATTAAAAATAAATCAAAAAAATACTCCTTATGCCTGTTACTTTTTGAACAAAGCATGATAAATCTCTGAATGCCCGGAAAACCATTGCTCGTGCAATGCCACTTACCGGTTAGATTCAAACCAGGAGCACTTACAAATATACGGGGGTATATATGGACTCAGTAAAGAAAAAAATCCTTTTGGCAGAAGATAATGCCATCAATCAAAAGGTTGCAATGCTCATGCTGAAAAGGTATGATCAAAGCATTGATATTGCAGACAACGGCCTTATTGCAGTTAACAAGTTTCTGTTGAATGAATACGACCTTGTACTCATGGATCTGCATATGCCCGAACTTGACGGATTTGAGGCCACCATCCGCATCAGGGAAATAGAAGTGAGTGAAAACCGGAAGCATAAAGTAAAGATATATGCCATGACAGCAAGTTCAATCAGCGATGAAAGTGCAAGATGCTACGCTGTAGGAATGGATGGTTATATCAGTAAACCCTTTAAAGCTGAAGAAGTTATAAATATACTTTCGTAAGACCAGCACCCGGAATAGCCGCAATCAGGTCGCGGGTATAGTCGTCAGAAGGATTATTGTAAACTGAATCTGCTTCCCCGAACTCTACCAGTTTCCCGTTTTTCATTACCAGCATCCTGTCAGACATAAATCGTACGACCGAAAGATCGTGTGAAATAAAAATGTATGTAAA
>JAAXUD010000153.1 GCA_013336205.1 Lentimicrobium sp.
TTTTCACTTAGTTGTTGTTAAATTAATGCTTCTTAAGAACAATGCAGGTTAAACTGATGCCAAGGCAGGCAAAAATAAAAAATGTCCGTAGTACCTGACTGCGGACATCATGCGGCCTTAAATGTTCCGCCCTTAAGCGGATTAGTCACATTAAGGATATAAACTTAAACTCAGGGGCACTGATTAATTGGTATAAGTTTCCAGCGGTTCATTGGGTTGATCTTTCTCTTCCTTTTTGCTTACTGCCTTTTTGATAAGATTAAAGAAGACTTTTCCCAATGATTTCACGGTTTCAGGGTTCCGGGCTATTAAATTTTTAATCCCAAACATGATAGCAGTGCCAAGAACCTTTTTTATAGGGCCACCCGTTGCACCCTGAAAAAGGACTTTGGATATATAACCTGCCGAAAGGCCAACAGACGAATTTATAAGGTTGTCCTGTAAATCCCTGGATTCCGCGGCTTCCATCAAAGTGCTTTTAATCAGATTGATTGGTTTTATGCTTTCAACCGCAATTAGAAATTGCGCTTTCATCAATCTTCCTTCTTCAGCCTGTTTGCTTTCCAAAAGAACTATAGCAGTTCTCAGGTCAGCTTCTGTGATTATATTTTGCATGGTGTATCTTATTGAAGCGCTTGTTTGATAATCAATTCACTGATTGGTTTTTTTACCCATTTGTGAAGTGAAAAGTGTAAAATTATCCCAGCCAAAAGGTAAAATCCGGCAACAATAAAAAAGCCGTAATATGCTTTTCCCAAAATATCGCCCAGCCAAAGAGCGAGTGCTATACTCACAACAAAAGAGAACATAGAGATCATGAGAATAACACTCAACCTTGCTATTATAGAGGTTACTACAATGTTGGTAGTCTCCAGTAATTTGAGCTTCGAAAGCTCGTAGGTTGTTCTGCCATAAGCTTCAGCTTTCTCAAATAGCGACTCAATTGAACTTGATGGTGTTTCCATGTTTTTTGATATGTATTGCTGATTTTTTTAAATGCAATTATTGCCCTAGTGCAAACTGTCAGTGACTACCCGGATTTGTTAAGTTACACCGGATTTCACCAACCGAAGTATACAACTTCAGAGAAATAACTATTTTTCATTTGCTTCTTTTTGCTTGTTTGTTTCGTTCATTTGTGCTACTTCATCTACGACTGCCTGAAACTGTTCAGTGATGCTGTCAATCAGCTCATTAAATTTTTCTTCCAATTCGTCGGTGTAGTCATAGGTTTTTCTTGAAAACTTTTTACGGGTAGCTGAACCTTTATCCGGTGCAAACAGAATCCCTAATGTTGCTCCGATGGCTGCACCTGCCAATACGCCTGTTAATAATTTTTGAAAGCTCATGATTTTATATTTAAAGTAAGTTAAAATTTCAGAGTATAAAGGTCGGTCTCAGCCACCAGGAAAGCATTACACAATTCTGTTCAGGAATTGCATTATTCACACATTTCAGGGCCTGGCTCTTTTATTCTCCAAAAGAACAATGCTGGATTCTGTAAAAATTACTTAAGAGTTAAACGAACAAAAACCCGTTTCAAACTGAAACGGGTTTTTGCTGGGATCAGATTGGTTGTTTTAAACACATATTCATTATTTTCTACCGGAATGAAAGGCCAAGCGTTGTAACTCCGGTTGACAGATCAAGAAATAATCCGACTTTATTGCTGAGGTGATATTCAGCGCCTAAGTGCAGGTCGAGAATCAAAGGACTTACATCCTGGTAATAGGTATCACCTGTGTAGCCATCATCCCATGTTGCGCGTCTTATCGCAAATCCCAGTGAACCGGCAATATAAAAATCCCAGTCTGAACCTGCGTCAAATGCCTGATCAAGATAGTAGGTGCCTTTAACTCCCAGCGGGAGAATTGTTTCGCGGTAATGGTCATTGTCGTTCCTATAGGTATATATAGTTACAAAAGGAGCCAGGGTAAAATTCCTTGCTACATCAAATTCGTAGTTGATATTAAATACAGGCAATGAATGACCAACATGATGGTAGTATCCATAATACCCCCCAACACCCAGGCCTAAATTCAGGGTATGTCCATAGCCACCGGAATTAGTCGATTTCTGTGCGAAAGCACCAGCCCCAGCCAGCATGAGGGTTATAAGCAGAGTTAATGTAATTTTTTTCATTTTTTTATTGTTAGTGTTTGGTTGTTAATTTCCTGAGATTTAGATTCAATGAGTTGTGCTCATGGTTTTAAGAAGGTGAAGCTTATTTCTTATTGCCTTTTCCTTTGCTATGGCTCTTTCCATTGTTTGATTTGCTCTTGTTGCCCTGTCCTGAGTTATTGCCATTTTTGTAACTGGATGCTTTATAGGAATGATCTCTGAACTGGCTGTTTCCTTCATGGTGAGCATTTCCGGGCTTTGTACCTATATTTCTTTGGGCAGGGCCACGGTAGCCTTTGGCGTATTTGTGTTTATGATCTCTATAATGAACATAAGGTGTATTGCCATGATAATCTCTCATAACCACTTTATATCCGCCATACAAATCATAATTTCTATAACGGGGTGGGAGGTAAGCTCTGCGAATCCATACACCATTGCTCTGATAAATAAACATGGATGAACGAACATCATAATAGGAATACACGTCAGGCAGGTAGTAATACTGCACATCAGAATATCCGGCAGGTCCCCACTGAGGTGGTGATCCTATATTTACATTCACTGAAACCTGTGCCTGCAATCCGTATGAAATAATTATCGCCAGGCCTGTAATCACAACTTTTAAGGTTTTCATAATAGCTGACTTAATTCGTGAATCAATTTTCACACTGCAAAGGTGAGCCCTTGCTGTGCGGATAGCATTACACAATTATTGGAGAGAATTACATCATTCACACATTGAAATATTCCGGAATATATGGGTAAAAACAGGCTGCCCGTTTGTTGAAACAGGCAGCCCATTTTTATATGAAAAATATCTGGTTAATATACTTACAACCTGGGAACAATGTCAATTATAACAGTGCGGTTATAAAAACGTTCCTCAGGATATTTGTTATCGAATGGAGCCAGCTTTTCATCTTCGCCGAAACCATAAACTTCGATTTTTACATCATTTCTGCCGGCTTTTGACAGGCTTTTTTCAAGGATTCCCTTAACATCGTTGGCTCTTGCCATTGACAGCTGCTTGTTATAAGCATCTTCGCCGATAATATCGGTATGACCGTGTATAATAACCGTTCCATTTTTCGGGATTTTTGGTGTAACAACTTCGGTAAGATACTTTTCATAAACAGGTAAAGCCTTCGATTCATCGAATTCATAGATAATACTGAATCTCATGCCTTCTTCATTTGTAGGAGGTGTCCAGAGAACCATCTTTACTGAGGCTTCCTTCTCTTCTATCCTGCCACTTTTGGTATTGCCAATCATCTTCACCTTATAATCACCTGATGGCCTGGTGCCAAGAATTGATTTTCCGGGAATGCTTACTTTGTCTTCATAATAAGGGCCAAAGTTTTGCACAATACCATTTTCGTCTCTTATTTCCAATCGCCATGAAGCATAAGCTTCTTTTGCACCTTTATTTTCAAAAGTCACATAACTATCTACAGGAGCTTCCTGCACAACATTGATTTCTACAGGTTTGAGTGCAGTTTCAGGGCCACTCTGAAATTCCATGAGTAATGCCGGCGAGTTGCTTTCAATAGATACCCTGCGATCTCCTTCACGAAGAAGCGCAAGCTCTTTTGTTCCGCCAGGCTGCTGTGATGGTACATCCGGTCTCACCTGGCCTTCGGTTTTGATCCTTGAAGACTCAATTCCAAATACACTTACAAGGTAAGCTTTCACTGATTCAGCCATTTTGAGGCCATCACTGTTGCCTTGCTCGGATGATCCGACCAGGGTTACTGTTGAAGAAGGATTTTTCACCATACGATCACCCAGAATGTTGAGTACATTATAGTAAACAACCATCTGGCGATCCGAACGACCTGAAAGGTTTTTTGGTACGTTTACTTCGAGTTGTTCTTCTTTGAATTCTTTCACCTGATCTTTGTTCAGCAGTACATAACGTTCCGGAATCTCTGTTGAACCGGCATCAAAAAACACATAGTTCCGTACAGGGAAGATTTCCCTTACTTTCCGCTCTGCCGGGATATTGGCCGGGGATGTTACAGTAAACAGAACTTCAGGCTCAGCAATAACAACTGGTGTGATCAACTCATTTACAACGGGCTTTGGAGTTTCTTGGCCACGCCCGAGTTTAATAGCCAGGCCGGCTCTTACCGTGGTTATATTCCATGTTTCAACCGAACGGGGGGTTTGTCCAAAATAAGGCTGGTAAGACACAAAAGGTGAAAGCACCCATTGAGTCTGGTGACGTTGCGATGAGAGCTGGATATCGTACCCGGCACCAACCTGCATTGATATTTGCAGATCATTCACATCACTGAAGTCACCTGTTACCTCTGCCGTAGGCTCCTGATTAGGATAAGCCGGATTGATGCCCAGATTGTAAGTAAATGATTTAGCAATATTGTAGGCAAAACGCGGGCCTCCAAATAAATAGAAATCTGATTTGAAAGGAGCGAAGCGCAAACTTGGCTCAACGGTTATGTAACTCAGGTCTGTTTCCAGATCTGCAGGACAATTACACGGAGAAAAAACCTCTTTAAACGAACCTTTGCGGCTGTCTAAGCCTGCCTGAAACATAAAGCCCAGTCTGGTGTCAGGACGATGATACTCAATAAGTGGAGCTACATAGAGTCCGATACCCTGGCCTTCATGGAAGGTTACAGGAGGTGTAAATTCAGCATTCAACTGATGGGTGGATCCTTCGTAAAAATTAAAGTTTGCACCACCTGCTACACCAAAGAACCAGGACGGTCTTGTGTATTCGACATCCTGTGCCTGCGCGGACATCTGCGCCCCTGCAACCATAAAAGTACCTATTAAAAGGCCTTTCCGAATCAGGTTTAAGGGTGACCATGCTACGCATGATCCTGTTATTATATTGGTTATTAATTTCATAGCATTATTTTTAAATTTTGTTTTACAATTTTTTAAATAAATCCCGCCCTTCGACGGGATTTATTATTTTATTTTAAAAGTGCTTTAAAATTGATTAAGGTGCAGGTACATTTATAGTTGTGTTAACCATAGTAACTGATGCAATCAGTGAAATAGCACGGCCATTAAGTACTGTCTGAACAGCATTGCCTGGCGTTGAGAAAGTGACGCCTGCTGTAGCGATGATGGTTCCCACCATTGTACCGCCGCCGGCTCCGTTAATGGTAGCTGCGCTGCCAACATACCAGAATACATTTTTAGGTAAAGCGCCGTTTATCAAAACGACACTACGTGCACCTGTCGGTCCTGCAATGCCCACTGTAAGGCCGGCTGCTGTCTGGAATACCCAGGTAGCATTTGGATCACCCTGTGCGTCCAGCGTTAAAGGGCCGTTTGAAATATTAAATGTACCACTGGCCGATTTGTAAATGCCTGGTGCCAGGGTTAAACCACCTAATTCGCCGGCTCCCGGATCAATGCCTCCTGGCATTAAACCCGGAGAAATAAAGAGATACGCTGCGTTTGCATCGATTAAAGCCTCAATAGCAATTGCCTCAGAGGTTGCTGTTCCCGGGAAAGGTGGTGCTGTATAGATTCCATTGGTTACAAGACCAACATTCAACGGTGTTTCCGTGTAAACATCACCAGTAAGCCCATCGTGGAAACCAGTTACCAGCGTTGAAGCTGCTGTAGTAGAGATTGCACCGTTAATAACAGTATTTATCCCCTGATTGGTTATTCCGGCATTTCCTCCGAATGCACCGAAAATTGAAGCGGTTCCGAGATCAATGATTATAATCTCACCTTCGCCTGTGCTGAAACTCCATACATAGTCTTCCATTAATGCAACTCCAGCTTCGTTTTCAGCTCCGGTAGTAATGGTAGCTGTATAAGTGGTGCCAGGTAAAAGGTCAGCAGAAGGTGTAAAGGTTGCAGTGGTGCCGAAGTAGGACACTATCCCATCAACCGGGATGGAAAGATGAAATAGGGTAAATGTTGTCGAATTGATAGTCTGCTCATTCATAGGCATATTAAAAGTTGCCGTGATTAATTTACTGACTTCAACGTTTGTAGCATTGTTTTCCGGATCGGTTGAGACCACCAGCGGAGCATCCTGCGATAAAGTGGTGAATGTCCACACATAATCATTCGCCATAGAAACACCTGCCAGGTTCTTTACACCGGTTGTAATGGTACAGGTATAAACTGTATTGGCTAACAATGTGCTTAAAGGATCGAAGGTAATGGTTGAACCACTGTAGGTGATTGTCCCGCCAATAGGTGTTGTTCCATGATAAATATTAAAGTTTCCGGCAATCATGGTCAATGGATCCATAGGCATACTAAAAGTGGCAGTTACTATTTTGTCGAGTGCAATGTTTGTTGCGTTGTTCGCCGGATCGGTTGAAATTACTATAGGCGTGACAGGAGATAATGTAGTAAATGTCCATACATAATCATTCACCATCGAAACTCCCGCCAGATTCTTAACACCATTTGTAATGGTACAGGTATATACTGTATTGGCTAACAATGTGCTTAAAGGATCGAAGGAAATGGTTGAACCGCTGTAGGAGATTGTCCCGCCGATAGGTGTTGTTCCATGATAAATGGTAAAGTTTTCGGCAATCATGGTCAATGGATCCATAGGCATATTAAAAGTAGCGATCACTGTTTTGTTGAGTACTACGTTTGTTGCGTTGTTGGCCGGATCG
>JAAXUD010000666.1 GCA_013336205.1 Lentimicrobium sp.
GCTTCAGGACCTGTGCCGCCAATGATGCCTATTTTCTTCATTTTGATTGTTATTCAATTGAACAATACCTTAGTATATTTTTATTGAAATCCTTCAGATCATTAATGGACAATAGTTGTCCATGGCCGCCGATTATATGCTCTATATGGACTGTACGGTTTTCCAGCCACTGAATTGCCTGCTTCCATCTGTCCTTCTCTGTCATAAGCGAATCAGAAATACCTGGTCTCCCGTATTTAAAAAATAAATCTCCAATGAAAAGCATTTTCATTTCAGGCACATAAATTAAAATATCACTGGAAGAATGACATTTACCAAAGTAAAACATTTCCAGCCTGACATTACCCAGATCCAGGTTCAGACTGTCAGAGAAAATACTATCCGGTTGCCTTACCGGGACAGAATTAATGGCATCCTGGTATGCACACAAGTACCTGATCTTCTGAGTGTAACTTTCGTTCCATTCCAGGGTTCCCGGTTTATTTGCCAGCAATTGCACTTCATTCTGATCAACAATCCTGCTCAATCTTTCAATAACCTTTTCAGGATTCTTCCATTGACCGGCAATCTCCTGAGCACAATTCGAATGACCGATGATACCCGATTCGGGGAAAACGCTGTTGCCCCCGACATGATCCGGATGCCCGTGCGTGTTAATGACATACGCAAAATCATTTCCCTGAAATTCATTTTCAATGATTTTTCTGTACCTGGCCGTTAACCCGGATGAAATTCCTGCATCGATTACCACTATCCCTTTGCTTGTATTGATGGCGGTAACTGCATCATACCCAAAATTTATCAGCAAACACTGCTCATTTAGTCTATGTATTTCAATAAGGGAATCTACTTTCCGGGAGGTATCATCAGAGGAGGAAAATCCCTGCCCTATAACCGGGAAGGATAGCAACAACCATAAAATCAAAACGATAAAAGCTGCCGGAACCGGTATGCCTTTCATGACTGGATTTATTAAAAAACCGTAATTAATCTTCTTTCCGGATAAAATTAATAAATAATCTGCAAAGAATACACGAAAACAAAACTGACAGACAGGCTTTAGACTTTTTACTTTTTACCTGTCTGCTTGGTTGCCCAAGCAATCAGGCAGGCTTTTTACTTTAGACTTTTTACTTGCCTTTATGATCATAGCTCAATCCCCGGCTAAGTCTCCAAACCCCGTTCTCCAGCAGCCAGACATGCGTGAATATTGCAACACTGGTAAGCTGATCCGGCTTCACCTCTTTAACCTCATAAAAGCGATGACTGCCCGTTTGAATGGCTCCATACAGCACCCCATTGTTTTCGAGCGGAAAGACTTCCAGTGAATTTTCGACCAGTTCCCGACGTGCTTTATAATCCATTTTACAAAGTCCGTTGCGGATGCTCTCAATAAAATCTGCCTTTGTTGCTGTAATACCCGACTTATCGTGATAAAACTCAAAATCATCGCTGACAATGTTCTCAAACTGTTTAATGTCGCAGGTGTTAAACCCTTCTTCAAACAGCAAACTGTCCTGGGTTTTCAAAGTTTTGAACAGGTCTGAGGAAGTATCAACCTGTGAAAAAAGGGAGGACGAAGCCAGAAAAAAGAAAAGCGGAATCAGGATGGTTTTCATATGCATGAATTCGGTTTTTATTTATACAAAAGTAAAGTAAACAAAGAATACATTTTGTAAGTCCGGAGGGTTCAACCTATCCCTTAAAACATTATTCATTGTCACTTTCTGCTCAACCGGATTTTACCTCATTTCTGAAGCCGGCCGACTTTTTCCAGTACCTCTTTCCATAGCTGCAAAATATTTCTTCACCGGCCTTGATATCTCTTATAGCAACCAGACAAACACGGTTGTCGTCATCCAGCGTGATCACTGAATTCGGGCCGGATACGGATTTTACCTGCCCTCCGGTATCGTTGGCATACTTTGCAAAAGATTTTGCAAACATGGAATCCATGATTGTTCCGTCAGGCATATTCATGAAATATTTATTATTCCCTGCTTTCGCCCGGTTATCTGCTTCTTCCTGAGAGAGCTTCTCGCCTTTGAATACTGCTATTATTTCATGCTCCCAGATTGAAATTGCGGTAAACAATCCATTCCCGGCACCGGCTATCTGCGAACCTGAAATGTAAAGATAATCTGTTTCCCTGGCTTCAATCCGGTCAAAAGATGCACCGGTAAGTTGAAAGGAATATTTAACGCTTTTCATAATTCATTACTGTATCCTGGTTTTCTACTCATCCTCCTCGATGATTTACAGAAGAAACAAGGCAATCAATGGAAATCTCATTGGCCGGGTTTAAGTTGATACCCATGTTTACGTTTATTCAAATGTAAGAAAATTAACCGGATCTGAATGGCCGAAACCCTGTTTCTAGCTTCAAACCCTCATTTTTCGACCTCCGCTTTCCGACTTCTGACTACTGGTTACTGGTTTCTGGTAGCTGGTTTCATACCTCTTTCTTACTCCCTAATTCTTACATCCGACATCCGACATCCGACATCCGACATCAATTTTTCC
>JAAXUD010000154.1 GCA_013336205.1 Lentimicrobium sp.
CCGATTCTGCTTTGTTCAATCAGGTAAACCTGAGCAAAATCAGGTATTTTATTGTTGGCGGTGAGGCGATGCCAGTGCCGTTGATAGAAAAATGGCACAGCAAAGGTGTTCCCATACGCCAGGGCTATGGACTTACAGAGGTTGGACCGAATGTAACTTCACTCAATCATCAGGATGCAATCCGGAAAGCCGGAAGCATTGGAAAACCTAACTTTTATTACCAAACCAGACTTGTGGACGAAAATGGTAAAGAGGTTGGTGTTAATGAGTTGGGAGAACTTGTTTTAAGTGGTCCCACAGTAACACCCGGGTATTGGAAGAATCCTGAAGCCACTGCACTGACGATAAAGGATGGTTGGTTTCATACCGGTGACATTATGCGGCGCGACGAA
Organism: Lentimicrobium sp.; assembly: GCA_013336205.1. GTDB lineage: Bacteria > Bacteroidota > Bacteroidia > Bacteroidales > Lentimicrobiaceae > Lentimicrobium. Next base: position 393 of record JAAXUD010000154.1, read on the forward strand.
GAGGGTTTTTTGTTCGTAATGGATCGCATTAAAAACATGTATATCTCCGGTGCCGAGAATGTATATCCTGCTGAAATTGAATATCTTCTGCGCAACCATCCTGCTATTGATGCAGTTGCTATTATTGGCGTTCCGGATGAGAAATGGGGCGAATCAGGGATGGCATTTGTAGTAGTAAAAACCGGAGAAAAGCTATCAGAAGAAGATATTTTTGCTTTTTGCGAGGGGAAACTTGCCCGGTTTAAGATACCAAAGTATGTCAGGTTTCTTGACGAACTTCCAAAAAATGATGCAGGTAAGATTGACCGGCAGCAGCTCAGAAAGATTTCAAAATAAAATCAACAATAATCAGTTCAATAATTAAATAAACCAACCTAAATTCAAAAAAATGAAAAACAAAGCTTTATTTCTTTTGACAATTGCCTTTGCAGGCATCGTAGGATTCTCATCATGCAGTAAGGAAGAAAACCTTGCTCCGGAAATTAAAACAGCAGAAGTTTCGACTGATAACAAAACGATAGCAGTCACATTTTCAGAGTCAGTTTATTCAAAAGCCGACAAGACAGGTGCATTGGATGCAACTTCTTTAACGGTAACCGCACCTGCAGAAGTTGAATTTACCTACACCGTTACACACACAGCCGGAAGTGGCACTGCAACGATCAATCTTACTGTTACTTCTATCATTCAGGGAACTGAGAAGTTTACCATTAAACCAGCTTCTGCTACCGCAATTTACGATAGTGAAGGTAAAGCAATGGAAGCCGGAGAGATGATTGAAAGCAATGCAGCAACCAAAGACCTTGGAATTATGGGTAGCTGGTTGTCAGAAGGCGAAAATGTAGCTCCTCTTCTGGTTACCTATTTTAATGTTGCTAAAGTTGAGGCACAATTTAACACAAACTTTACCTATACTGTAAATCAGTTCAACATTGGCAATACTACCGCAGTTCCTGATCTCGTATTTACAGGTACTTACGAAATTGAAAAATCAACCACCGGTAATATCTGGACCATCACCTGTAATCAGGATCTCCCATATGCTGCAATCGCTGCTGGTATTTTTGAAGTGAAAACAAGTCCTGAAGTATTGTGGTATGAAGTTGTGCAGACATCAGGTACACCGAATGTTCCCCCTACTCCTGAAGCTGGTTTTGGTAGTTCAAATGGTGGTAGCCTTGGAACAATCAACATTCAAAAGTTTGTTCGCGTTCAATAATCTGATTGCATGGTATTGAAGTAGAATAAAATCTGAATTCAGGCAAGGCCGTTTTTCAAATGATTTTCGGCTTTGCCTTTTTCTTAAATCCTTAAAATGTGCTCTATGAATAAGATTACAACAATTCTATTGGTCGCTTTCCTGGCTAATATCCAGCTGTTATCCGCCCAAACCAGCAGTGAAAAGCCGGCAACTGACGCCAATAAATTTAATCTGTTTACCAAGGACATGCCATACAACGCCAAGGCAAATAAGGAATTTCAATTTTTGGCGTTTTTCATTAATCAGGGCGTTAACTCAAACATGTACCCAAAAGCCAGTTTGTTTAACGGGCAGTTGGTCGGAAGACTTTTTGGGCCAAATTCATCATCTACCACCGATTCTGCTACTTCGAACTATTTTGAGCAGCGAATTATCCCATTTTTTATCTACCAACCAAAACTGTTTAATGGCAAGGCTATTTTAAGAGCTTCTTTTGAAATAGACTGGACCTGGGGTGACCAGGCTTATGGTTTGAGTGGGAACAAAGGGGGCGCCATTAATGCTGATCAGGTGAATATTCAGACTCAAAATATTGAATTAGAATTAATTCCGGTAAAAAATGTTGCGATTAACCTGGGCCTGCAACGATTGTATGATACGCCCTACAACCCTTACCGGACGATGTTCGATAAAATGACAACTACCGGTTACCGGCTTGCCTATTGGGGAACGGATGCTGTTGGGATTTCAGCCAGGTATGATGGTGATTTTCAAAGGGTAAAAGCAGGTTATTATCTGCTTTATGAAAACAATACAGAAGGAGATGATGATGTTTCATTAACAGAACTTGTTTATCAGCGAAAACTAAGCATGGAATGGAATGTCGGGGCTTCACTGTATTATATCCGTGATCGTGGTAAAAACCAGGGAGGTGTTTCCGTATTCGGGCAAGGTCTTACAAGTACCCTCGCCGCCTACAACGGCTCATTCGTATTTGATATGCAAAATGATTATAAAGCCGATATTGTTTGGTTAGGTGCTACCATTAGCAGAAATCCCGATTTTTGGTTCGATCCTTTTCAATTAACAGGTTTCTTTAACTATAATCTGGGTAGCGCCAGGTCTAATGTTGAAGGCAAATACGAAAAAGCTGCTGACATCGCAGGTTTTGCCGGAAACATACGGGCTGCCTACCAAATCGGAAATACTATTAATGATTACGTCTCAGTCGATTTCCTCTATGCTTCCGGCGATCCGAATGGGATAACCGATAAGAAATATAAGGGTGTTATTACAGGAAATACCTGGGGGATGCCCTCGAGCATCTTTGTCGGAAGTGGAGGCTACCTCTTATTCCCGCATGCCAATGTAGTCAACCGTTTTACACCGGTAATTGCAGACATTTCGAATATGGGTTATGGCTTAATCGGGGGCACCATGAAGATTTCCCATGACTTAATTCCAAACAGACTTAATCTGAAAGCAGGCACCGCTTCTGCAATTAGCCAGGCAAAACCGCAAGGTGGGGGCTGGAGTTTGGGTACAGAAATAAACGGATCAGTTTCTTATAACTTAGGTCCGTATATGAGCATTGAGATGCATGGGGCTTATCTATGGCTGGGAGACTTTTTTGATAGTCAGGATAGTTCTCATGGTTCTTCTATCAATGGGAATGCTACGACCAAACTGGTGAATCCTTACACAGTTTTCATTGTATATAAATGGCTGATGTTCTGATAATTCATTTAAAAATTACTAAGATGAAAACTATACAAAAAATGAAAATCAAGTCGCTCAGTCTTTTATTATTGCTGTTGGTTTCTGCCTGCAGTGCTCCCTATAAAAATCTTACCAAAATCAGTTCTATGAGTGAATTGAAATACGATTATCCTGTTCATTTTGCCGATCTGAATGGTGGCATAAAACTGGCTTACATCGACGAAGGGAAAGGAAGTGAAACTATACTCATGATTCATGGCCTGGGAAGTTATCTGCCGGCATGGAAAAAGAATATCAGCGAACTGAGCAAAAATTACAGGGTAATAGCCGTTGATTTACCTGGTTATGGAAAATCATCAAAAGAGCCACACAGTGGGCTGATGACTTTTTATGCAGGTGTAATAGCTGAATTTATTCAGAAAATGGAGCTGGGAAAAGTTAACCTGGCCGGACATTCAATGGGTGGTCAGATTTCGATGGTTCTAACTCTTGAGAAGCCTGAATTGGTTAAAAGGCTGATACTGGTTGATCCGGCTGGATTTGAGGTTTTTCACGCAGGCCAGAAAAACTGGTTTAAAGACGTTATGACACCAAATCTGGTAAGACTTACTACTGTTGAAGCTATTGAAACCAACCTGGCCAGCAACTTTTACCGAATGCCCGATGATGCCCGTTTTATGATTGAAGATCGGATAATTATGCGCGATGCAGACGATTTTGAAGCATATTGTCTGGCTGTAGCCCGATCTGTCCATGGCATGATAGATGAAGCTGTCATTGATAAAATCTCAGGCATTAAAGTACCAACCCTCATCTTCTTTGGTGAGAACGATATGCTGATTCCAAACCGTTATCTGAATCCGGGTTTTACCTCCAGAATTGCCGAAACCGGCGCTGGTCTTATAAAAGGCAGTAAACTTGTAATGGTACCAAAGTGCGGACATTTTATGATGTTCGAAAAATCTGAAGTATTTAATACCGAAGCCAAAAATTTCATTCAATCAAATTAACATTACAATTATAATTGATTAGAATTTTTGATTTAGGTGTGTGTTTAAAGGCCGGGAGAAATTCCGGTCTTTTTTGTTTTTTATCACAATGATACACCTCATAAAACCGAACTAATGTTTCTGAATTATTCGCTTTAATATCATGATAATGAATGAACGTAATGTGCAGTTTTTGTATTCCGGAATGCAGGCATTTACCCGAATCTGCAGATTTGAGACAGGGACAATCCGGAGTATTCATTTTTTTTTACTATATTTACATCGGAATCGTTATATTGATTTATAAAGCACATAGACTTCCTTGTAATCTATGTTGGCTGGCTAATTTTTATCCCGGGAGCATCGGGATAATTTATCTAATGGGTCTGTTAAAAAATCAACTCCCCTAATATTCCAACAGATACCATCATTAAGTAATAGAATTTAATCTCCGGTTTTGTGAGTGCTAATTTTTAGCTTAACTGCAATTGCACGGGGTTTAAGTTTAAAACTATGCCATTCAGGATAGTTCTTAAGCCTGAAATTTAAATATTGCCACTATGATAAATGCAAAAACGGGCTTTATACCCGACATATTTTCCTTTTCGCCTGTTCGTTACCTGAAGAGTATTTCATCCCGAAATACCGACAATCAGGAACCTTTCCGGTCGGAACTTTATAGTTCGGATCAGATGAATCAGCATGGCGAGGTGCTGGCCCGATCGCATAAACTCCTGAAGCGAAACACCGGTGATCAACTCCTGAAGCGGCTATTTAAGAATGAAAAAATGCTGCTTGAAGTCCGAAAACTTTTAGTTGAAAGCATTCGTTCGGGCAAAAATATTGTGACTCCTGCTGCAGAATGGCTACTCGATAATTTTTATCTGATCGAAGAACAGATCGTTATTGCCAGGAAGCATTTACCAAAAGGTTACAGCGAAGATCTGCCTTATCTTGCCAACGGTATATCGGCCGGAATGCCACGTGTTTATGATATTGTGCTTGAAATTATATCGCACAGCGATGGGCGTGTTGATATAAAAAGTCTTACCAGTTTTATTGATGCCTATCAGAAATATACCGTTCTCACACTAGGCGAATTATGGGCAATACCAATTATGCTCAGATTGGCCGTTATTGAAAATCTTCGAAGGATTGCTGTGAGTGTTGCCAGTGACCTGATTGATCAGAACCTTGCTGATTACTGGGCTGACAAGATGATGGTTACACTGGAAAATGAACCTGGCAATCTGGTTCTGACAGTTGCCGATATGGTGAGAACAAAGCCATTATTAGAAGGCCCTTTCGTTGCTGCATTTACAAGAAAGCTTCAGGGTAAAGGCCCAGCGCTGGCTTTGCCATTGAGTTGGATGGAACAGCAGCTTTCGGGCGTCGGGCTGAGTAGCAGCGATCTTGTACGACAAGAAAATCATAAACAGGCAGCTGATCAGGTGTCAGTCCGCAATAGCATAGGCACTTTACGTTTTCTGGGTGGAATGGACTGGCAGGAGTTTGTTGAAACCCTCAGCCATGTGGAGCAGGTATTACGAGAGGATAGAAATGGGACCTATTCACTAATGGATTTTTCAACCCGCGACAGCTATCGCCATGTGGTTGAAACTATAGCTAAATACAGCAAATTGTCTGAGACAGAGATCGCTGAAAAAGTTATTGAACTAGCAGGCGAAAACGAAGGTGAAGATCCTGAATCAAAAAGGAAGGAGCATGTAGGTTATTACCTTATAGACAAAGGGCTCAAGACCACCGAGAAGGCCGTGGGAATGCGGTATTCGCTCAGGCAAAGATTAAATCGTATGGCTGGCCGGATGCCGGTATTTCTCTACATTTCTTCAATTTTTTCAGCAACCATTGCAAGTACATCCATAATCGGTTATTATACATTTAGTTATGGTATTCATAACTGGTTGATGTTAACACTGGTTAGTCTGTTGGTTGCTTCTGGTTCCGCCCAACTGACTGTTTCGCTGGTTAACTGGTTATCGACGATTCTGGTAAAACCAAAGCAGCTGCCGAGAATGGATTTCTCCAAAGGAATTCCTCCTGAGTGCCGCACCCTGGTTGTTGTTCCTACCATGTTATCAGGCAAGGAATATATCGAAGAGTTGATCGAAGCTCTTGAGATAAGGTTTCTGGCCAACCGGGAAGAACACCTGCATTTTGGTTTATTGACCGACTTTCTTGATGCTGATGAGGAACATATACCCGGCGATGAAGAATTGCTGGAAATTGCCAGCAAGCGAATTGCAGATCTGAATGAAAAATATTACCAAAATGAACAAGAAATATTTTTCCTGCTTCATCGCCCCAGAAAATGGAATCCCAGAGAAAAGAAATGGATGGGATACGAACGTAAAAGAGGAAAATTAGCAGCACTCAATGCCTTTATTTTAGGGAAAAGTCAGGATGAATTTTC
>JAAXUD010000155.1 GCA_013336205.1 Lentimicrobium sp.
ATCAAGACTTATCCGCTTAATTTCAGCCTGGGTGTAATATTCGAACTTTAGCTCATCTGCAGGGTTGCGCAGCAGATCCTGGTAGGTTCTGGCCGGAGCTTTTTTACCGGTAGTTTCCTGCACTGCCGGACCTTCGGGCAATTGAAGGGTTGTTGGAAGTGGATTCCTGTTGTCAGGGATAACCAACGCAAAAACAGCCTCTGAACCAGGTGACCATACATAGGAACTATTGACACTTCCGTTGAGATTTGGTTTTGATAAAAGCCTTGCTTCGCCTGTCTGCAGGTCAAGTACCCAGAGTTCAACGCCATCGGGCCTGGTGTTGGTAAAAGCAGCCTTTGTTTCATCAGGCGAAAAATTAAATTCTGAAATCTTCAATCTCTCCGGAAGTCCTGACAAGGGGAGATATTTCCCGGTTTCTATATTCATTACCTGGATTCCATAATAATAGGTAGCTCTGGCTTGTCCGTTGGTGAGGGGGTTGATGCGGATTCCTGCCAGCCGTACTTCTTCTTCTGCAAGCTCTTCCAGTGTTTTAAAGGCCAACCTGTCGAGCATAACCATGGTCTGATTCTTTGAATCAATTCTGATTGCAGGTCTCGGTTTTATATCAACCAGCTCAAGAATCTCTTTAGGAGGTACTTGATAGGTCTGATTTGATTGCCCATTGGCGATACCTGAAATAGTCATCAGTAGTAGAATTAATCGTTTCATTTATTTATTTTTTTGTTTTCACACGTATAAATAACATTCCTGTAAAGAAAAAAGTTTGCAGCAGGCAATCCAATGCACAATGCAATTAGTTACTATAACAATAAAGGCAGATGGGTTATGCTCAGAATTTTACAAATTTTACCGTTTGCCTGACAGAATTATCTTCAACACTTACAAACCATATTCCGGGCTTAAGACTGTTGACCTCAGGGCGCCATTCAGTTGCACTGCTGGTATTAGCTGGTACTGATTCACTTATCACCAGTTTTCCGCATAAGTCTGAAATACTGAACTTTACAGTCTGGTTCCGGGAACCCGCATAACTAACAATTAATTCGTTCACTACAGGATTGGGAAATAAAGTCAGTTTCTGTGGTTGAAAAGCCAGCTGTTGGGTGCCGACAGAGTAGCAATTGCCCGGAAGGTTATTGTCTATCCAGAGCAGTCGTTGGTGTATCCAGTCTTTAAGAACCGAAATTTCTTCAGCATACGTTTGCGGGTAAGGCCAGGGGTTTGGCCAGACATATATGCCCAGTATGGGCCAGACTGTAAAGTTACGCTCCTGCGATTCGTTAAGCACAAGGGCCACACTGTCGAGATACTGATCAAACCATGATTCGCTCAACAGCTCATCGCGCAGGAACAACCAGCGGCATTTGAGGTTATTGGCAAAGGTGGAGTCTTCGAGCATACGGCTCCACCAGAAAGGGACCTGCCATGTATCACCGGAACAAGGGAACTGGTATGCCCAACCGCTTGGGTCAGCACCTTCACAGTAATCGGCGTTGTGCCAGGCAATATCATAATCCCATACCGGCCCAATGCGGATTTTCCCACCCAGGCTCTCGCGTTCCTTATGCAAAAAGGTGCTGAGGCGATAGCCGTCAACATTCTTGCTGATTTCATTCACCAGGAAATAATCAATAAATGAGCCTTCATCGGCATATTTCCTGAATCCGTTATGAGGATCTGCAAAAAAAGGACCGGCTAAAACCGTTTCAAATGTATTTACATAATCGCTGATGTAGTCCTTTTGAGGCTGGGTGATGTCTTCAGATTTTGGGAATTCGTATTGAAAAAAGATGCTCATATCCGGGTTGGCTGGAGGTGGGAAATTAGATTCCCAACCATCACCACCGCTACCGGTAAATTTATCCACTTTAAAAATATATCCGCCGGTAAGTTCATCGCCTGAGTTCTGGTCGGGTTTCAGTTTCGCAATGTTTACCCTGTTCTGGTCACGTTTAATCTTTTCCGAGAAGATGTAAATACCCTTGTAAATGCCGTTAATCACAACTTCCACGTGTTCATAGCGGGTTGAATAATGTCCCATATCGCGCGAAACCTGGTAAGCCAGGGTGTTTCGGCTGAGTGTTTTGTCGGTATAGTTGGCATTCAGTATCCAGTCACTCTCTTCGGGCATGCCCAGCAAGGAAACATCAAGTTCTTCACCCTGGGCATCCCACGTTTCAAATCCGTAGCTTTTTTTTGGGAACATCTGAGAACTTGAACCTCTGATTTCAATGCCGGCAAACTGATCGTAAACCGGGGTATCGGTGACATAATTGCGCTGCCCCGCGCCATTGTCGATAATTTTCATTCCAACCTGGAGTTTTGGATCGTCGGGTATCTCCTGCCCATAGGTGTCGATGAGCACAATAGGAAGATTTGATGAAGTAAACAGGAAGGGGCCGGTAGGATTGTCGCTGAAGGTGATACTCCAGTTCAGCAATTGACCCTGGTCGGCAAAAGGGTAGTTATCATAGATATAGAGTTGCCAGGTCCCGTTGCCTTGCTGACCGTTATTCAGAGACCCCAGCATTTCCTGTGGTCTGAAAAATCCTGAAAAGGGAGCAACTCCTGCTGCGATGCTCAGAGAGGCAGTATCAGTAAAAAATGTGTTTGTATAATTGTCGCCATCACCGCCATTCCCGCTGCTGAGTATTATTGAGGTTCCTTCCGGTGAAATCAATGCTATCAGAAGATCGGCATCATAAGGATGCGCTATATTTATACTCACTTCTGAAAGCCCATGAACAGTATCAATACTTGCCGGATTAAGACCACTGATAGAAATTGGAAATGTTGCAGCTGAGCCGTCATCGGGGATTATTCCGCCTGCTCCCTGCCAGGTTTGGGCATTGATAGTGAGCGTAATAAGTATCAGAAAGATTAGTTTAAAAAAGCGGTTCATGAGTTTCAGGTTTTTGGGATTTTATTTTTCCTGGTAGTCTGTAAATTTAGGAATTTTTAACATCCGTTTAAGCTGTCGCTTTTTTGCATTTATTTAAAAGGAAGAAATCCGGGATTGTTTAGTTTCGGATTAAGGTTCAGACTTTTATTTTGTTTAAATGCATGAAAATCAATATTATGTGGGGGAGGTGGATTTGAATTATTGAAATACCCCAGGAGAATGATCAGCAGTCTCGGGTCAATAAAATGTATTTCCAGTTCTCTAATTTAACTTTCAGTGCATTGCGCAATAAACCGATCAGTGAATGAGAACCTATTTTTCATAAATTTGCACATCCCAAAAAGTTCGACCATGTCATCAATGGATGACAAATTTGTTGGCGAAGGCTACACATACGACGATGTTTTATTGATGCCCGCCTATTCAGAGGTTTTGCCGCGCGAGGTTGATATTTCATCGAGATTTTCGCGTAATATCAGGATTAATATTCCTATTGTTTCGGCAGCAATGGATACAGTTACCGATTCGGTTATGGCTATTGCCATGGCACAGGTAGGTGGTATCGGAGTTTTACATAAGAATATGTCGATTGAAGAGCAGGCCAATGAGGTAAAACGGGTTAAGCGTGCCGAAAACGGGATGATTCTGGATCCGATAACCCTGCATGAAGGCGCATTTGTGGCTGATGCATTGCATATAATGAAGGAATTCAAGATTGGAGGGATACCTGTTATTGATAATGCAGGGAAACTCGTTGGTATTATTACCAATCGTGATCTGAGGTTTGAACGTGATGCGCGCAGGCCTGTGACTGAAATCATGACCACTAAGAACCTGATTACAACCACTGAATTCACCGATTTCGAAAAGGCTGCCGATATTCTGCAGGAGTTCAAAATTGAGAAATTACCGGTTGTGGATAAAAACTATAAGCTGGTTGGTCTGATTACCTATAAGGATATTATTAAAATCAAAGCAAGGCCTAATGCATGTAAAGATGAACGCGGCCGCTTGCGTGTAGCTGCAGCGGTGGGCGTAACAGCCGATGTTATTGACCGTGTTACGGCACTGGTTGGTAATGGGGTGGATGCAATTGTCATCGATACAGCCCACGGACATTCCAAAGGTGTAATTGATGCAGCGCGTTTGGTGAAAAATCATTTTCCTGATATTGACTTGATTATCGGAAATGTTGGAACAGCTGAAGCGGCCCGTGATCTTAAAAAGCTGAATATCGACGGTATCAAGGTTGGGATCGGCCCGGGTTCAATCTGTACCACCCGGATTATTGCCGGCATTGGTGTGCCGCAACTATCCGCGGTTCATATGGTTGCAACCGAACTCAAAGGCTCGGGAATTCCGGTAATTGCTGATGGTGGTATCCGGTATACCGGCGATATTCCCAAAGCACTGGCCGCCGGGGCCGACAGTATTATGGCCGGAAGTCTGTTTGCCGGTGTTGAAGAGTCGCCTGGTCAGACCATTATCTTCGAAGGGCGCAAGTTTAAAACCTACCGTGGAATGGGATCAATCGAAGCCATGGAAAAGGGCTCCAAAGACAGGTATTTTCAGGATACCGAAGATGATATTAAAAAACTGGTGCCAGAAGGTATTGTAGGACGTGTTCCATACAAAGGTACCTTGTCAGAAGTTATACACCAATTGGTTGGAGGTCTGAGGGCTGGTATGGGTTATACAGGATCGGCCAGTATTGCTGATCTGCAGAAAGCCAGATTTATGCGCATTACAGCAGCAGGCGTGAATGAAAGCCATCCGCATGATATAACCATCACAAGCGAGGCGCCGAATTACAGCCGGTAATGATTTTTAGATTGTTTTACTTTGCCGGATTTGTAAAATAATGAGGCGTGGTAATCGTTTAAACTGCATTAATAAATAAAGTGAGTTTCAAAAATATCACAATCAAATATACTTAACAGGATTTAACAATGAAAAATAGCATGATCAAACTGTTTTCAGGACTGGTTTTACTTTTTGTGTTATCAGCAGCTACAGCTCAGGAGACAGATCCTGTAATTCTGAAAGTAGCAGGAGAAAACATCTCAAAAACAGAATTTCTGAATGTTTATCAGAAAAACAATGTCAACGGGGAAGTGATTGACCGTAAATCACTTGAGGAGTATATGGACTTGTATATCAATTTCAGGTTGAAGGTCAAAGAGGCAGAGGAACTCGGGCTCGATACCACCAGGGCTTTTATTGATGAGCTGGCTGGTTACCGCAAGCAACTTGCCCAGCCTTACCTGATTGATGAGGAAATGAACAAATCGCTGCTGACCGAAGCTTACAACCGTAAAACAGAAGATATCCGGGCCAGCCATATTCTTATAAAAGTTGATCGTAACGCCCTTCCTGCTGATACCCTTGCTGCTTACAAACGAGTAATGGCCTTGCGTAAAAGGATATTGAAAGGCGAGGATTTCGGAAAGATTGCCATGGAAAATTCTGATGACCTTTCGGCACGTGATCGCGCGGTTGAAGGAAGAAATATTAAAGGGAATAAAGGCGACCTTGGTTATTTTACCGTTTTTGATATGGTTTATGCTTTTGAAACCGGTGCTTATACAACTCCGGTAGGAGAGGTTTCAATGCCTGTGCGCAGCGATTTTGGTTATCATCTCATTAAAGTTACTGACCGCAAACCGGCACTCGGCCGTGTTCAGGTTGCCCATATTCTTATGCGGATACCCGCTGATTCCAAAGCCGCCGACAGTTTGGCTATTGAGCAGAAAATGCAGGAAGCCTACAATAAAATTGCTAATGGTGAAGATTTTGCCCGCGTTACTGAGCAGTATTCTGATGATAAATCAACCGCTGCCAAAGGTGGGATACTTCCCTGGTTTGGTGCCAATAAAATGATTCCGGAATTTATCAAGGAAGTTTCTGCACTCAAAGAAATAAATGACGTCTCCAAACCTTTCTGTTCTGTTTTTGGATGGCACATTATTAAGTTGCTCGATCGCAAAGAAATAGGTTCCTACGAAGACAATGTAGCCGAATTGAAGCAAAGTCTCACCCGCAACGATCGTGCTAAAAAAAGTGAGGAAGCCCTGCTGAACCGCATCCGCAAAGAGTATAAATATTCTGAAAATCTGAAATCACGCGATGCCTTCTACAAGGTGGTGACCGACACCATTTTTGCCGGTGGCTGGAAAGTTGAGCAGGCAGCCGGTCTTCAGAAAAATATTATGACCATAGGGCGCCGTAGCTATACTCAGCAGGACTTCGCCCAATACCTGGCAAAGAATCAGCGTAAACGCAATAAGGAAGACATCAGGGCTTTCGTTAATACAATGTTTACAACTTTTACAAACGAAAAATGTCTTGAATATGAAGATAGTCAGCTTGAATCAAAATACCCTGAATTCAAGACACTCGTAAAAGAATACCGGGATGGGATCCTGCTTTTCGAATTGACGGATCGCAAGATATGGTCAAAAGCTGTCAAAGATTCTACCGGTCTGGAAGCTTTTTATGCCGCCCATCAGAATGAATATATGTGGGAGGAGCGCCTTGACGCAACGCTGTATACTTTTACCAAAGCCAGTGAGAAAACTTTGTCAGAAGCGAGAAAAGCAATCGGCAAAGGCATAACGGACAACGAATTACTGGAAATGACCAATACAGACAGCACCTCTGTTTTAAGTATCGATCGTCGCAAATTTCTCAGAGGTGATAATACATTGATCGATGAGATTGACTGGAAGCCGGGTGTTTCAACTGAAACAGCTGCCGATGACAAGGTTACCATGATTCTGGTGCATGAAGTGGTTAATCCGGAGCCTAAAAAACTGAAT
>JAAXUD010000156.1 GCA_013336205.1 Lentimicrobium sp.
CGGAATTGTAATTAACTGCTTGTCAGAAATGAATTGCAAATCCTTTGAAAATACTTCTGTACCACCCTGCATCACTTTTAACCTGCTTGATTCTCCCGCTGACTCAAAAGCCTGAACAAGGATTTCCACAGGGAAACGATTTCCTTTATAGGCTACCCGGTTATAGTTAATCCGCTTTACCAGGAGATCGCGATGCTGGCTTGTATCTCCGATATTTATCGTATAAACAGGGTATGAAACATCTCTCACAAGGTAGGAAGGATCAGAACCGGAATTAAAGATACCATCGGTTGCCATCACAACCGCACCTACATTACGGTTATAAAAGCGATTATTTACCTGGGTAAAAAATGCGGCTATATCGGTCAGGTTTTCGTTATAATTCAGTGTATCACCCGGTTTAACCTCATCGGCAAAAGTATAGCTGACCACCTCAAAATCATCACCCAATTCAGCAATCAGCTTCTTTATACCTGAATTCAATTCGTTTTTTACAAAAAGTGAGTCAGGGTTAAGAAGCATTGAACCTGAATTGTCAACACCAATCACAATCGTTGGTTTCTCTTTCGTCCTGATAACAGTTTTTACCATAGGAGAAAGAAGCAGAAATGAGATAAGACTCACTGAAATAAACCTGAAAGCTGACAACAGCCAGACAAGTCCGATTGAAAAATCATCAGAAGTATTGCGGTAGTATAAAATAGCAGCAAAAGCAGCACCCAGAAATAAACAAAGTGGTAGCAGCCAGAGCGAGTATCCTGCAACGAGTTGTATGCCCAAAATATTAAAATTAGTTAAATGCAAATTTCCGAAAAAAGCCCTTTTGCCAAACAAAAAGGCAAAAAATAAGGTTGCCTGTAAAGCTAAATCATTCTGCTTACAAGACAACCTTATAATTTACTGTGCTTCAATTAGTCTTTAAATGCTGTTAAAAGCGAGTAACCTACAAGTTTTCCATTTTTATCAAATGATTCCGTTTTCACGGCGCCAATATTTTTAGTAACCCATTGTGTTGCCTTCACGGTCATTTTCATAATGGATTTTACATCCATATCATACGTTAATTTATAACATTCGAAAGTTCCGGCGGGGGTTGTAACACTCTCAATGGCTTCAACTTTGCGGTTATACATTTTAACAGCCATATTCATAATAACCATACCACCCGACATAAAGCTCATTTTTATATCACCGTCTTTCAATGTTTGTCCAACCTGCAATACATTTGGGTATTCCAGATCAATTCCATCAACTGTCATTTCCATATCCTTCATACCTCCCATAGTGCCGGGATCAAGAAAATTCTTCATATCCATATAGAATACACCATTCTCACAACGCATATCCAGTTCAATGGAACTTAAAGCCTTGTCCTTGTTATCAAACTGTTCACTTTTAACTTTGAGACTTAACCCGGAAGCAATTGGGTCAACAGATAAAATGGTTTGCTGATTAGTACCTGAGAGTTTACCCTTGGCATCATAATTCTTGGTTTCAATAAATGTGCCGCTCTTTACAGGAAAATAACCTTCGCAATCCTGGGCTTTCAATCCGGAGATCAGCATTAAACTTAATGCGAGAAGAATCAATTTTTTCATAGATAACAGTTGTTTTAATGTTATACAAATATAAAAAAACTTACGATAAAGTATTGATGATTTTAGCTCTGATAATGGCGAACCCATTTGCGCAGTGTTATCGAAAAATAAAAAAAAGTGCAGACTTTACAACCTGCACTCTGAGACTCTTGTTTCAAGCTATTTTTGACCCGAATTTAACTATTTAAAGCAATTTTTCATTGTGCTCAAATCGCTCAACTCAGGTACAAATTACATCTTCATTCCACCGCAAACGCTGATTACCTGCCCTGTAACATAAGACGAAAGGTCGGAAGCCAGAAACAATGCTACATCAGCAACATCTTCCGGTTTACCGCCGCGTTTGAGCGGAATTCCTTCAATCCATGATTTACGGACATCATCAGGTAATTTTGCTGTCATATCCGTTTCTATAAAGCCAGGAGCAATCGCATTGCAGCGCACACTCCGTGAGCCGAGCTCCTGGGCAATAGATTTGGTAAAACCAATCAAACCCGCTTTTGAAGCAGAATAATTTGATTGTCCGGCATTACCGCCAACTCCAACTACAGAACTCATATTGATGATAGATCCAAAGCGCTGCTTGAGCATTACCTTTTGAACAGCTTTGGTAAGGTTGAAAACTGATTTAAGATTGACCTTAATAACCAAATCCCAATCACCTTCAGTCATTCGCATCAGCAGGTTATCGCGGGTAATACCAGCATTGTTAACCAGGATATCAATACGGCCAAATTCTGCAGCAACATCGGTAATAAGCTTTTCACTACCATCAAACGAACTGGCATCACTGGCATAGCCTTTGGATTTTACACCAAAAGCAGCAATTTCAGCTTCAAGGGCTTCAGCCGCAGCATCGTAATTAAGATCTGAAAAAGCAACATTCGCCCCTTCAGAAGCAAATTTCAGGGCAATCGCCTTGCCAATACCACGAGCACCTCCGGTAACAAGTGCTGTCTTTCCTTCAAGTAATCTCATATCGTCAGTTTTAATGTTTAAAAATCAAAAAATATTAAAAATGCATTAAGAATCACCTTCAATATTCAGGCTTCAAATCATTGCGGTTAAATCCATTTAACAAGATTAAAATCCTGCTTGTGCGGTAAAAGCGGATGCTTTGGATACAGCCTGAAAGCAAAGTCAAAGACTCCGGCCTGGAGTGTTGGAATTTCTATAAAGAAAGTTACGATGTTTCCATTTACACCAGCCATTGTCATTTCTTCAACAAAGGAAAGATTCTTGACTTCATCGTTCACCTTATGTCCGAAAAGCACTTCAAGTCCAATATCATGTGCTGCCAGTTCATTTACATTAAGCACTACCTCAGCCACAAAATTTTCTCCCAGGCGCAATGGCTTGCGGGTTGAATCAGGCATTCTCACTGAAACCGTTTCTATACTTTCCCAACCGCGGAGGATTTTCCTTTTCCAGATGGTCAACTGCCTGATACCTTCATAATTCCTTTCGAAAAGCATAGATGACCTATTGATAAGTTTATTGTAAAACTTTTCATAATAATCATCAATCATTCTCTTCATCGTAAACTCAGGAGATATGCCGGCAATTGTATTCTTTATATATTTTACCCATTTGAGAGGAACCCCATTTTCATCGCGATTGTAGAAATCAGGAACGATCTCATCGGCGAAAATATTATAAATACTCTCTGTATCCAATTCATCCTGAAAATGCATATTCTGATAGGTCTGCTCTTCAGGTAATGCCCAGCCAGCATCGGGTTTATAGCCTTCAGCCCACCAACCATCGAGTACCGAGAAGTTAACAACTCCATTCATAACCGCTTTTTCGCCACTGGTCCCGGATGCTTCAAGCGGTCTTGTTGGTGTATTAAGCCAAACATCGACACCCTGTACAAGTTTTGCGCCCAGTGACATGTCATAATTTTCAACAAATACAATCTTGCCGGTAAATTGCGGCATTTTAGACACTTCCACTATGCGTTTCATCAGGTCTTGTCCGGCTTTGTCGGCAGGATGTGCCTTCCCGGCAAAAATAAATTGAACAGGCTGCTTTGCATTGTTAACAAGCTGTGAAAGTCTGTCAAGATTGTTAAACAGGAGATATGCTCTTTTATATGTAGCAAATCTGCGGGCGAAACCGATGGTAAGGGTTTTCTCATTCAGCGTTTCAATAGTCCGCATGATGAACTTTGGATTCTCTTGTCTGCGTTTCAGGTCGTCTCCAACCCTGACCCTGAGATACTCTATCAGTTCTTTTCGATGAGACTGTCTGAGATTCCAGATTTCCTGATCAGGAACTTCGTGAATTTTCGCCCAGAGCTCCGTGTTTGACTGATTCTGTAAGAAATCTTCCCCAAAAGCTTTTTTATAGAGATTCTGCCAGGCAGCAGAGGTCCAGGTGGGAAGATGAACACCATTGGTGACATAACTGATGTAAAGTTCTTCAGCATAATATCCTTCAAACATACCCTGGAACATTTCGCGGCTAACACGTCCGTGAATCCGGCTTACACCGTTCATTTCCTGAGAAAGCCTGGTAGCAAGTACGCTCATCGAAAACTTTTCATCATGCTTATCTTCGACAAAGCGACCCAGGTTCATAAATGTATTCCAGTCTATATTCAGCCTGTCAGCATAATGTGGAATATAAGCCCTGAGCACATCTTCTGTAAAAGCATCATGTCCTGCCGGAACCGGAGTATGGGTGGTGAAGAGTTGTGTAGCCCTGACTATTTCAACAGCCTGATCAAAGGCAAACTTCTTTTCTTCGACCAAAAGCCGAAGCCTTTCGATGCCAATAAATGCAGCATGACCTTCATTACAATGAAATACGTTAGGCTTTAATCCAATTGCATTAAGCAAACGAATTCCACCAACACCCAACAGTAACTCCTGCTTAAACCGGTTATCCCAATCGCCACCATAAAGCTGATGCGTAATAAAACGATCTGCATCGCTGTTTTCTTCGATATCTGCATCAAGCAAATACAATGGAATCCTGCCTACATCGAGTTTCCAAACCTTTGCATGAAGTGTTCTGCCGGGAAGTGCAAGATTAACCATCACCCATTCACCGTTTCCGTTCCTGACAGGTTTGAGCGGCATATGGGTAAACTTCTGAGGAGCGTAAGTATCTATCTGATCACCAAAAATTGAAAGATTCTGCCTGAAATAACCATAACGGTAGAGCAAACCGACCGCAACCATATTTTTGTTTGAATCGCTGGCTTCCTTAAGATAGTCTCCAGCTAAAATGCCTAAACCACCTGAAAAAATCTGCACAGTATCGTGCAAACCATATTCCATGCTAAAATAGGCAACCTGCTGTTTGGGCTTTTCAACAGCCTTTTTCATATAGGTCTCAAACTCTTCATAGATCTGATCGAGTTTGTTGATAAAGGCATCGTTCCGCTCAAGCTGAAGCATCTGCTTCACGGTGAGTGACTCTATCAAAGCCATTGGATTGTGGTTCAGTGCTTCCCACTGAATCGGATCTATCGATCTGAAAAGATCCACGGCCTGTGGATTCCACGACCACCAGAGATTGCGGGATAGTCTTTTTAATCCGTTAAAACGTTCCGGAATTCCGGGTTTTACGAGTACCTTGTTCCAGATTGGTGCCTGATGCTTCTTTAGCGGAAATGCCATTAATAAGTCAGGAGTCCGTTTATCGCGGAATAATTCTACCCTATCCTCCACTTTGTCTAATGCCAGAGAATAGGATTGATGATATTTTCCAACAAGCTCATCCCAAACTGCAATACGCGACAATTCGTATGCCTTGTCGCGGGCTTCTTTTAACTCCTTTTTATCAAATCCTGCAAAAGCAAGAACAATGCTGCTGATTTTCCTTGTAACTTCATCGGCGTTGGAATCAGAACGATCAATAACCCAGGCACCTGGTTCATGATTTTTTTGTTTATCGCGGATCCACAATCCAAAACCAGCCAGAGAAGTGGTTATTGTCGGAATATGAAAAGCAAGACTTTCAAGCGGAGTATATCCCCATGGTTCATAATATGAAGGAAAAACAGAAAGATCGAATCCTATCAGTAATTCGTAATAGGAGAAATTAAAAATACCATCCGTCCCGTTAAGATAGGAAGGCACAAATATCAATTTCACCTTATCCTCTGGTTTATTATGCAAACCAGCGCTTTTTGCTTTATTGATAACCTGATCGTGTTCCTGATCAAAAAGTCCATGAGTCAGATACTGGCCCTCGGTGGGTGAATTGAAGTCAGGATCGTTGAGTCTTGAACTGAGCGATTCTGATGGTCCTGATTGATTTGCCGGAACCGTGATAAAACCAATTATATTACGTTTGAGTTCAGGGTCTTTGTTCAATGCAGCAAGGGCATCTATATATAGATCAATCCCTTTATTTCGGAATTCATACCGACCACTGTTAACCAGCAATAGCGTATCATCAGGTAATTCTGAATTGAAGAGTGCCCGTGAAACCTGCATTAATTTATGCCTGGCCATAATCCTGCGGTTTTCAAATTCAGCAGCAGCAGGAACAAAACTATCATCAAATCCATTAGGTGTCACCACGTCTACCGTACGGCCAAGAAAATGGGTACATTCAAGGGCCGTAATTTCGCTGACTGTAGTAAAAGCATCGCTACTCTGCGCGGCAGCACGTTCAAGAGAGAATTTTGAAACAATATCAAACCTGCGTGCAGCTGAATCAGGCGGGTAGGCTGAAAAATCGCCATAAAGCGGCAGATTGTTACCGGCCACTGCCCTTCCAAGCGCAGTAGCATGGGTAGTAAACACGGTACCTACCTGCGGAACATTTTCATGCAGATAAAGAACGCCGGTACCAGTCATCCATTCATGGAAATGAGCAATAATCCGGTCGTGTGAGGTCAGGTTAAATTCATAAAAACTCTCAATTACTTTAGCTGCAGCATATCCGAATAGCGCTGGCTCCACATAATCCCATTGCCCCGAAATTGAGTCGAGTTTATATGTTTCCCAGAAAGCTGCAAATATTTTATCCTTGATTTGAAAATACTGAGTAAAATCAACCAATACCACAATGGGATTGCTTTCTATATTCCAGCGACCAATCCGCAGGCGCAAACCCTGAGCCTCTGCATGTTCTCGCCAGGAGCGATATATGTAGTTATCCT
>JAAXUD010000667.1 GCA_013336205.1 Lentimicrobium sp.
ATTTTCAGGGTCCGGATCTTTGCCTGTGAATGAAATGGCAAGGCATACAATAAGCTTTTTTTTGAACCTTCTGTGCTTCAGGAACAAATGGGTTTTGTCATTTGTTAATAGTATCTGGATTTTCACAAATACCATTTTCAGCCATGAAACGTAACTTTATCATATCAACCGGCATTATTGCTGTAGCTTTTGCAGGAATGACGGGGATTATGTCAATGAAAGATGACTCTGCAACCGGTAAAACAACCGAAGAAAATACGGCAGTCTTGAATTACCAGACTTATTGTGCCGGATGCCATGGTGATAATCTCGAAAAATTCACCGCCAAAAAATGGATGGATGAACCTGACAACGCTTCGGTTATCAGCAGCATTAAACAAGGAATTGAAATACAGGGCATGCCTTCATTTGTGGAGACTTTTACGGAAGCCGAAATTGAAGCGCTGGCAGCCTATGTTAAAAAAGGAATTCCCGCAGACAGAAGCAAACTCAAACCTGCAGTTGCTGCAGGTGAGGTGATAAAATCGGAAGTCCAGGATTTTGTGGTTGATACGGTGGTTACAGGATTGGATGTGCCCTGGGGGCTTGCATTTCTGCCCGGCGGTGATCTGCTGATTTCTGAACGTGCCGGAACACTGCATCTTTTTTCCAAAGGCAAGCTGTCGCCACCCATAGGGGGATTGCCACCAATCAGGGCAGAAGGTCAGGGTGGTTTGCTCGACTTATGCCTTCATCCCGATTATGAAACGAATGGCTGGATTTACTTTTCCTACAGTGCGCTGAGTCCTGATAAAGGAAATAAAACAAGCAATACTGCTATTATGCGGGCCAGGCTTGAGGGAAATAAACTGGTAGATCAGCAGGTGATTTTCAGGGGAGATCATGACAACGACAGATCGCATCACTATGGATGTAAACTGACTTTTGATAATCAGGGACATTTATTTTTCGGAATCGGCGACCGGGGTCAGCATTACGATTTTCCGCAGAATCTTGACAATACCAACGGAAAGATTCATCGCATCAACGACGATGGTTCTATTCCAAAAGATAATCCGTTTGTAAATACTTTCGGAGCTATTCCCTCAATCTACAGTTTTGGGCACCGGAATCCCCAAGGCAACTGCATACATCCGCTCAGCGGTGAGCTCTGGGAATCAGAACACGGCCCGCGGGGAGGTGATGAATTAAACCTGATTGAGCCTGGAAAGAATTATGGCTGGCCGGTTATTTCTTACGGAATAAATTACAACGGTACCATACTGACTGAATTTACTGAAAAGGAAGGAATGGAACAACCCTTGTATTACTGGGATCCCTCCATTGCGCCCTGTGGCATGACTTTCCTTACCGGTGACAAATACAAAAAGTGGCGCAACAATCTTTTTATCGGTTCACTCCGGTTTCAATACCTGGAAAGGCTGGTTATTCAAGGCCGCTCGGTTGTGCATACCGAGAAACTGCTTCAGGGCATCGGGCGGGTCAGAAATGTGGTCGTCAGTCCTGATGGACTGATCTATGTAGCCATAGAGAATCCCGGTAAAATTGTGCGCCTGGTTCCCGTAGAGAAAGAGAGATAAATATAAGTATATAAGTAAAGGTGCGAAGTTTGACATCAAATCGCTCTGGCGATAAAGAGTGTACGAAAATGTAAGGGCGTAATGCCTGCGCCTCAAACCACCGAAGGAAAAAGGAAAAAAGAACGAAAAGAGTGATCCTATAATTAAAGGCGCAATGCTTGCGCCTCAAGCTGCAACGGAAAAAAAGGAAAAATGAACATAAAACTTGATCATCATAAGTAAAGGCGCAATGCTTGCGCCTCAAACCGCAAAAGCCACGCCTGCTCCTCAAACCAAGAATCATAACCTGCACCTCCAACCTTGAAAGCTTTGAACATAACACCTGTCCATGAATGCTGAAAACGACACTTTTAAGCAACTTTTTAATTATCCCGGCATTTCTCATTTGCCTGCTTAATAGTTCTGCTCAGTCTGCAGATCAGCAAAAAACAGAAGCCCAACTTCCTGATTCAGTTATTGTATTGGATATGGTCACCATTGAAGGCTATCAGTTAAGTAGTCAGGTACGCACTTTTCCGGGAAATATGTCGGTACTTGCCGGTGAAGGGCTTAAGCTTTCCGATGGTACCAATATGGCATTGATGCTCAACACAATTCCCGGTGTGAGTATGCAAAGCGGAACCTATGCAACCAACCGCATCGTAATCAGGGGCATGGGAAGCAGGACTCCATACAATACCAACCGGATACGATCCTATCTCAACGACCTGCCGCTTACAACTTCCGATGGTATTTCGGCACCCGAAGAAATTGATCCGCAAAGCCTTGAGCGCATTGAGGTGATTAAAGGACCGGCTTCGGCCTTGTATGGTTCAGGATTGGGGGGAAGTGTCAATTTATTCACCCCTGAAAAATTGCAGAATGAAGGTAATCTGAGTTTGAATTACGGAAGTTTCAACACCCTGAGAACCGGCTTTTCAGGAACAATAAACAC
>JAAXUD010000668.1 GCA_013336205.1 Lentimicrobium sp.
ATGCGGATTCAGCACCACCCCTGCTTTCATCCCCAATTCTTTTATCTGATGAACCGCACTGTGCAGATGCGTCACCGCTTCATAATGGATGCTCAGGTATGATGTACCTAAATCGCGGAAAGTCTCAAAATAGCGATCAGGATGCACAATCATGAGATGAACATCCATCGGTTTCTTGGCAATATTGCTGATTGCCTTGATCACCGGCATCCCGTAAGAAATATTCGGCACAAAAACGCCGTCCATCACATCAATATGAAACCAGTCGGCCTGGCTTTGGTTGACCATTTCAATATCTTCACCCAAACGGGTGAAATCAGCAGAAAGAAGTGAGGGTGCGATCAAATGTTGACTCATACATTAAATTTTATGCGAAGTTAGGTAATTATTGCAAATTGGGCGGGCTATCTGTTTGAATTACGAATGACGAATAGAGAATTACGAATGAAAAATTACCATGGCTTCAGCCCGGGTTAATGCAACGCTCTGCCCCAACCGGCTTTAGCCGAAAAGCTGAGACAAGCTCAATCAGGGTAAACCCACGATTGCCGGGCATCAATATTCGACCGGCTTCGCCTGAACTTTCGCCGGCTTTGGGCTAAAGCCCCTGTCTGTTCCGTGTTGTTCTTTACCCCGGGCTGAAGCCCGGGGTAATAGAAAGCATTCAAAAAAAAAGCGGCAAATGCCGCTTTATAATTTATCCAAGATAAGTTTTCAGAATTTTACTTCTGGAAGTATGTTTCAGCCTCCGGATCGCTTTCTCCTTAATCTGTCGTACCCTTTCGCGGGTCAGGTCAAACCTTTCACCGATTTCTTCGAGGGTGAGAGGATGTTCGCCACCCAGTCCGAAATAAAGACGGATAACATCTGCTTCGCGCGGAGTCAGGGTTGAAACAGCCCTTTCAATTTCCTTGCGGAGTGATTCATACAGCAGCTCAGTTTCAGGGGTAGGTCCATCGTCGCTGCGCAGAACATCGTACATATTGTTGTCTTCGTCCTGAACCAGCGGGGCATCCATTGATACATGGCGGCCTGAATTACGCATCGATTCCTTTACCTCATTCTCGCTGATCTCGAGCAGACCGGCTATTTCATCAAAGTTGGGTTCGCGTTCATATTCCTGCTCCAACTTGGCGTAAGCCTTGTTAATTTTGTTGATCGAGCCGATCTTATTGAGCGGAAGCCTTACAATACGTGATTGTTCAGCCAGTGCCTGCAAAATAGACTGACGTATCCACCATACAGCATAAGAAATAAATTTGAATCCCCTGGTTTCATCAAAACGCTGGGCAGCCTTTATCAGACCTAAATTGCCTTCGTTGATAAGATCGGGTAAACTTAATCCCTGGTTCTGGTATTGTTTTGATACAGATACCACAAAGCGTAAGTTGGCTTTAGTCAGTTTTTCGAGTGCTGCGCGATCACCCTGTTTGATTTTTTGTGCCAGTGCTACCTCTTCATCTGCTGTAATCAGTTCAACTTTACCTATTTCCTGAAGGTATTTGTCGAGCGAAGCAGTTTCGCGATTGGTAACCTGTTTAGTAATTTTTAGTTGCCTCATCTTTTTCTTCCAATATTATGAACAGTGAACCTTTTTACGAAAAATAACGAATAATGTTACATTAATTAATTTCCGGGTTCAGGTTTTGGAAGTAAAACTTTGCGTGAAAGCTTTAGTTTACCGGTTTTAGGATCAATTTCGATTAATTTAACATCAATCTCATCTCCGACTTTCAACACACTTTCAACATCCTTCAGGCGGGTCCAGTCGATTTCAGAAATGTGTAACAGACCATCTTTACCAGGAAGAACTTCAACAAAAGCACCAAAGGTGGTTATGTTTTTAACAACCCCATGGTAAATGGTTCCGATTTCCGGAATGGCTACGATGCGTTTGATTTTTTCGATAACTGCATCAATCGAAGCCTTATTGGCTGAAACAATGTCTATTTTCCCAAACTCACCAACTTCTTCAATAACGATGGTTGAGCCGGTTTCACGCTGCATTTCCTGGATAACCTTGCCACCCGGTCCGATAACGGCGCCGATAAATTCTTTCGGGATGGTCATCTTTACGATGCGTGGAACGTGAGGTTTGTAATCTTCGCGTGGCACGGTGATGGCTTTTTCAATTTCACCGAGTATATGCATCCTGCCGGCGCGGGCCTGGGCAAGTGCCTGTGAAAGAACTTCATAAGAAAGACCATCCACCTTTATGTCCATCTGACAGGCGGTAATACCATCGCGGGTACCGGTAACTTTAAAGTCCATATCGCCCAAATGATCTTCATCACCAAGGATATCGCTGAGTACAGCAAAACGACCGGTTTTTGAGTCGCTGATAAGACCCATAGCAATACCTGAAACAGGTTTTTTCAATTTTACACCGGCATCCATCAGCGCCATTGTTCCTGCACAAACGGTAGCCATTGATGACGATCCGTTGGATTCAAGAATATCAGAAACTACACGGATAGTATAAGGATTTTCGTCGTTGCCCGGAATCATATTC
>JAAXUD010000157.1 GCA_013336205.1 Lentimicrobium sp.
TTTAGCTATTTCTTCGAAAGTAGCTTCCGGATGTTCGTAAAATACCCACATAGCTTTGGCCGCATCAATGGGCGAACCACCACCAATAGATACAATCCAGTCGGGTTCAAACTTCTGCATGGCTTCCGCTCCCCGCATCACTGTTTCTACCGATGGATCCGGCTCAACACCCTCGAACAAGAGGGTCTCAATTCCGGCTTCATGCAGGTAGTTTTCAACTTTGTCGAGAAAACCGAATTTTTTCATCGATCCGCCACCAACAACAATGATGGCTTTTTTGCCTTTGAGATTTTTGAGTTCTGCGAGTGAATCCTTTCCAAAATACAGATCGCGGGGAAGCGTGAAACGTGCCATGATGATGATTTTAAAATTTAACTTAGGTCGCTCCTCTTAAGTCAATCTCCGTGCCACAATTCATATAACGCTGTATATCTGTTATTTACATTGTTACCATGATAACAATAATGTTATTTTCTTAACAAGTGTCATTTTTATGAGCAAATCAAGTGTGCATAAAGATGACACCGTCATTTAACAGGACACATTTGCGACATCTCAAATAACAAAATCCGCAAATTACGTGGCAAGCATTTTTTTTACTAATTTTGAGATTCAACAAAAACCCACGCAAACAGGCAATTACCGTATTACATACTGGCTATGAAAAAAACAATAACTCTGCTTTTGGTCTTATTTAGTTTTACAAGAGCCAACGCACAAAGTATCAACAACGAAGAAACCGGGAGGCTGGCACAGAAATTCTTTACCGAAAGGCTGTCGGTTCACCGGCAGGATCCAACTCAACCAGCATTAATTATCAGCCAGCAGGAAATCAAACAGGCGGAAAAGACATTAATGACTGTCTGCAACTTCAGTGGCGGGGGCTATGTGATAGTTTCCAACAACCGTTCAACATTCCCTGTTATCGCATACAGCCTGAATGGCGAATATCGCCGGGAAGGCCAGCCGCAAGCGCTGAAAGCCTGGTTGCGTTATTATAGCCGCCAAATAAGCTGGGCTGAAAATAATACCACAATCGATCCGGCTGTTGAAGCAGCCTGGGAGAAATTAACTGCAGAAGCGAAAGAAAGCCGGAACCCCTTGCAAAACAGAACTGTAGAACCCCTGCTGCGCACCACCTGGGATCAGGGTAATTATTACAATGCCCGGTGTCCGGCCGACCCTGGCGGACCGGGCGGACATTGCTATGCAGGCTGTGTTGCTACAGCTGTAGGTCAGCTGATGTTCTACCACCGCTGGCCAAACCAGGGCACCGGTTCCTATAGTTACACCCACCCTGAGTACGGCGAACAATCTGCCAATTTTGGAGAAACAACCTACAACTGGAACGGAATGGAGACTTCGCTCAACGGACCAAACGAACCTATAGCACAATTGCTTAACCACCTGGGTGTTTCATTTGATATGGATTATGGCCCTGATGGTTCAGGCATGTGGAACCACAGCGCGGCCAATTCGATGCGTAACTATTTCAAATATGGACCCAATACCCAATATATTTTCCGCGATACCACCACCATGAACTGGGACAGTATCCTTGTTGCCAATCTCGACGCCCGCAAACCCCTGTATTATGCAGGCTGGGAGAGCGTTGGTTCGGAAAACGGGCATGCTTTTGTGTGCGATGGCTACGCACCCGATAACTTCTATCATTTCAACTGGGGCTGGAGTAATTCTTACGATGGGTATTTCCTGCTTTCAGCCCTCTCCCCCGGCGGAAATAATTTCAACTTTGCACAGGAAGTCATCAAAGACATTTACCCCGATACACTTACCTATAACTACCCTGAGTATTGCAATGGCCCCGATACGCTTACCACCATTGCCGGCACTTTCAGTGATGGCAGCAATATGGTGAACTACCCGGGCAATTCAGATTGTTTCTGGCTGGTTCAACCCAATGAACCTGATTTTGATTCAATCACTTCCATCGACCTGGATTTCCCATTGCTGGATCTTGATGGGGCCGACCGCTTAAGAATCTACCAGGGAGCTGACACTACCGCAGCAATAATTGCCGAATACACCGGAAATCAGACACCGGAAACCCTGAGTATTCCGGCAGATAAATTCCTGGTCAGGTTTACCAGCGATAACGAAGTGAATGCAAACGGATTCCTGGGATCGTTTAAAAGTTCACTACCGGTTTATTGCTATGGAACCACAACATTTACAGATTCATCCGGCATATTTGACGATGGCAGCGGAGATAAAAAGTACAGTAACAATTCCGTTTGCAAATGGAAGATAAACCCGGCAAATCCACAACCGCTGACAATCACCTTTGAATCGTTCAGTACCGAAGCTGATTTTGATTTGCTCAGGATTTTCGACCTGGGGACACAACAGCTGGTGGCCACTTTATCAGGCGACTCACTCCCCGGCCCGATCAGCATCACCAGTGGGAAAGCCTATTTTATATTTATGACCAACAATCAGCACACAGCCCCCGGCTGGACCATAAGGTGGCAACCCGAAGGAACAACCGGACCGATCGCCAATAATCAACCTGAGACAGTAGTATATCCCAATCCTGTCAGCGATCAGCTTTGGATCAGACCGGGAAAATGGGCAGGAAAAACAGTGGAATCATCAATTTATAGCAGCAGTGGAAATCTGGTTTATCAACAAAAAATTTGTTTCATGGCAAATGAAAATCCAATGATGATAAACACATCAGCGCTCAAGGCTGGCATTTATGTGCTGAAAATTACAGGCGATGATAAAACCGCAACATTCAGGATAGTGAAATTATAGCCTTTGGGGGAGAGGTTCAAGTAAAAAGTAAAAAGTCTAAAGTAAAAAGTAAAAAGTAAAAAGTTCAAAGTTTACCCGACGCAACGCAGAGGAGGTGGGCTCAAAGCTATAAGTGTAGAGCTCAAAGTAAAAAGTAAAAAGTTTACCCGACATTGCATAGCCTTTATGCCTGACTTAGTCAGGCGGGGTAAAGACCCGGCTAATTGTCTGACTTTCATTTTATCTAATGTGTCGTATGGCTCAACGGATTGACTTTGCCGGGCCCTTCAGGATTCGCTGGTTTATAAACAATTCAGACTAAACAACTTCGTTTGTTTCTTCTATAGATTTTTTCTGCGGCAAATCAAATAAATGCAGCCCGGAGCCTTGCTCAAGGCATTCCATAATGCGCTTTTTAAACTTCCAGCAGGTCATTTGCCGTGTTTCAAGCCGGCGCGATAGCTCATAGCTCGATATACCCGGTGATCCGCAAACCATATAGGCAATCTCAAATGCATCGGTAATGGGTATGCGGCAACGGTGAAAAATGGTATGGGCAGTCGCCGATTCGTCGGTTTTGCAGCGGGTGCAGCGCCGTGAGAATGGAGTTTTGCCAATGCAGTAATTGGTGTTTCCACATTTTCTGCATACATAACCATCACGCCACTTCTCATCAGCAATTACCGACAAACATTGCTCTGCAGCAGAAAAACGTTTGTTGAACTCTGAAAAGTCAATCGCTTTGAATAAATAGGAAAGGTTCATTGTATTTTCTTGATAATCATCAACAAACAATCAGGCATGATCCTTGTTAATTAATTTCGTTCTGCAAAAATAAAAATTTTTAGTGATACTTATGCGATTTAAAATATTTATTTCTATCTTTGCAGCGAATTAATCAGGAACTCAAATCAACAACACAAATATGAACAATCGAATTTTCTCAATCGTACTGATAGCCAGCATCGGTTTATTGGGCTGCGGCTCATCGAATGGCAAAAGTAATCAGGATAAAGACAATCAGACCGCTTCCACTGCATCAACACCGGAAGAAGGAAAGGTTGTACAAATGAACAAGGCTATGTTCATTGAAAAAGTATTCAATTATGAAGAAAACCCCAATGAATGGAAATTCCGTGGCGACAAACCCTGCATCATTGATTTTTACGCTGACTGGTGCGGACCCTGTAAGAAAGTAGCACCGGTTATGGCCGAACTTGCCGAACAATACAAAGATCAGATTGTAATTTACAAAGTTGACACCGACAAGGAACGCGAGTTAGCCCAGATTTTCAACATTCGCAGCATCCCTTCAATTTTATTCTGCCCGGCATCAGGACAGCCACAAATGACTATGGGTGCCCTGCCAAAAGCAGAATTTGAAAAAATGATCAAAGAATTACTGCTCGCTCCGGCGGCAGAACCGACATCACAAAAATAATTAACTGAATCACGAATCTAACTATCAATTAAATAATGGAACATCTCACATTAGCATCTTTCAAAGAAAAAGTATTTGACTTTGAAA
Source organism: Lentimicrobium sp. (assembly GCA_013336205.1). GTDB lineage: Bacteria > Bacteroidota > Bacteroidia > Bacteroidales > Lentimicrobiaceae > Lentimicrobium. The sequence goes on from JAAXUD010000157.1 coordinate 4,286, forward strand.
AAAACCAGGATTGGAAATTTGAAGGCAACCTGCCTTGTATTATTGACTTTTACGCCGACTGGTGTGGCCCCTGTAAAATGGTTGCCCCTGTGCTTGAAGAACTCTCCAAAGAATACGATGGAAAAGTAAACATTTACAAGGTTGACACCGAAGCTGAGCAGGAACTTTCACAGGTTTTCGGAATCCGCAGTATTCCCAGCATGTTATTCTGCCCATCAGAAGGACAGCCCCGTATGGCGCAGGGAGCACTTCCAAAAAGCGCATTGATACAGGCTATTGATGACGTATTGCTGAATCAGAAAGCCGAATAAATCCTTTTATTGATTTATTTTTCAAAATAAGCCCGGTTATGCCGGGCTTATTTTTTATTGATAAATTTGCCAATTAATCAGAAATAATGAACAATCCCTTACCACCGGTATTGCTGCCACCAGCCTGTTTGCCGGATGTGGAATTCTTTACCTGGCTGTTATTTTCAGCACAAGCAGTTATTGAAGTACATGAAACCTTTCCCAAGCAAACATGCCGCAACAGGTACCGGATACCAACCGCTAACGGACCGCTGGTATTGAGCATCCCGGTAATCAGACCAAAAGGCAACCATACCCCTTTTCAGGAAATCCGCATTGACCAGTCAACAGATTGGGCCCGGATTCATTGGCGCGCGATAGAATCAGCCTATAATAAATCACCGTTTTTTCTGTATTACAGAGACGATTTTGAGCTTCTGTTTCAAAATCCGCCCGGCCTACTGATTGATTTTAACTTTTCGGCATTAAACCTTTGCGCCAGACTTATCGGGTCAAAGCCGGAATTCACAATTACAGAAACCTTTCAGAAAGACCCTGAAAGCTTCCTTGATATGCGTCATAGTATTATGCCAAAACAAGCGCTTGACCAGGCTTTTACAATCAGAGAATGGGAACCCTATGTCCAGGTATTTTCCGACCGCCAGGAATTTATGCCCAACCTCAGTATTTTAGACCTCATTTTCAATCTTGGCCCCGATACAGTAAACTATCTGTCAAGACATTTGCCGCAGGCAAGACCGGAATGATTGAATGGTAAAAAAGGGACGAGGGACGCTAAAAAGGGACGAGGGACGGAGGTTCTGCTTCAATAGACCAGTGGATAAGGAGAGTCGGCGACAAGGAGAGGTAGAATGGGAAGGAACCAGAATTTTTAGTGCTGCCACATGCCCCAAGCACCAAGCCTTTTTTATAATGAATCCCGTGTAACCCTTCTAAATTATCGATTGCCCATTCGTCACTCGTCATTCGTAATTAACATATGCCCCATGCTCCATGCGCTATGCCCTGTGCCCTATACCAATCAGAAGGTTGGATACTCAATCCTGACGTGGTAAATACTCATCAGTTTCTTCTTCAGGATTTTCTTGATCCGGGTAATATCTTTCAGAGTCAGGTCGGAATTTACGAATTGGTTGGTTTCAATCTGGTTATCAATAATTTTATCGACTAATTGCGCGATTGATTGCGCTGTGGGCATTTTCATGCTTCGGGAAGCAGCCTCAACAGAATCGGCCATCATAAGTACCGATGTTTCTTTCGAAAAAGGAACCGGCCCCGGATAACGAAAGGGTTTATCGCTGACTTCCCTTTCGGGGTTATCAATTCGCTGCCGGTTATAAAAATACTCGGCCATACGGGTGCCGTGGTGAGTGCGGATAAAATCAACCAGTATTTCAGGCAGTTTATGTTTTCTGGCTTTTTCAATCCCTTTGATTACATGGCTTACAATGATACTTGCACTCTCTTCGTATTCCAGTTCATCATGCGGGTTTATACCGGAAGATTGATTTTCGATAAAATACATGGGCATATCCATTTTTCCAATGTCGTGGTATAAGGCACCCGCTCTGACAAGTAATGTATTACCCCCTATTTCATAAATCGCAGCTTCAGCAATATTTGCCACCTGCATTGAATGCTGAAAAGTCCCCGGCGCCAGTAATGAAAGCTGTCGCAAAAGCGGACTATTGGTATCAGACAATTCCATCAGGGTAACATCGGTTACCTGGCCAAAAAGCTTTTCGAAGGCAAAAATGACCGGATATGAAAAAAGTGTAAACATAGCGCTTCCTCCAAACAAGAGAAATTTGAAAGTTTCAAGGTTTGAAAAACTCCCATCCTGGATAAGCAGCATGCCCAAATAAATAATAGAATAAGTGATAAAAACCGCCAGGGCCGTAATAAAAAACTGGGATCTGCGCCGTAATTCTGCTACGCTGATAATGGCAATAATGCCTGTAATCAATTGTTGAAAAATAAACTCAAACCCATTGGGTACCATAAACCCGGTCAGTATGAGTGTTACTATATGTACAAAAAGGGCCAGACGCGTATCAAAAAACACTCTGATTACAATTGGAACAAGACAGAAAGGGAGAAGGATCAG
>JAAXUD010000669.1 GCA_013336205.1 Lentimicrobium sp.
TTTCTGAAAGAAACTTTTTACGATCATCTCTGCCTGGGCTTTACTGTAAGTGCCTTCATTGCCGGGCGTTGTTAAATCAACGGGGTTGTTAAAATAAGTACTCAGTTCTTTGGCATTGGCTGATTTGATGGCGGCTATGATTTTGGGATTCAGCTCTTTCTGTGCATAAACACTTGCCGCGGAAAAACCAAATACAGCAAACAGAACAAAAATCAGCAGCGTGTTTTTCAATAAATTCTTCATTAGGTATATTTTGAGCCTGATATATAAGTTCAGGATTTAATTAATTGGGTTTGAATTTATTAAAAAATATCAAAAACCGAACCAAATATAACAATAAAATGCCGGAAGTGGGTTTTTACTTTTTAAAAAAAGCCTGTAAATTTTATAAACCGGAAAAAATTAACTTTGCGTTTTGTTCATATTATGAAAATATCCCTGTTGGTAGTTGGTAAAACAGACGAAGATTACCTTAACAAAGGAACAGGCATCTACACCTCGAGGCTGGCTCATTATATTAAGTTCAGCATAATTGAAATACAGCCGCCGCGTAGTCTGAAGTTGCTGAGTCCGCCGCAGTTGAAGGAAGCAGAGGGTAAGTTGTTGCTGAGGTATTTTGCCGAATCAGATTATGTAGTATTGCTGGATGAGCATGGCAAACTTCCAACATCGGTTGAATTTGCCGGTATGTTGCAAAAGCACATGAATGCCGGCATCAGGCACCTGATGTTTGTTGTGGGCGGGGCGTTCGGATTTTCCGAAGAGGTTTATAATGCCGCCCAGGCAAAACTTTCGCTTTCGCCCATGACCTTTTCTCACCAGATGATCCGGCTTTTTTTTACCGAGCAGTTATACAGGGCTTTTACAATCCTGAAAAATGAACCATATCACAACAGTTAAAATTCCAAAAACAACCGGATGAAATCAATAGTTTTCGCGACCAATAACAAACACAAAATAGAGGAAATCCAGGCAATCCTGGGTGGTGCCTTCAGAATTATACCCTTGTCGGAAATTGGTTGTAACGAAGATATTCCGGAAACCAGCCAGACCATTGAGGGCAACGCTACACAGAAAGCCTATTATGTTAATGAGAAATACAAAGTGGATTGTTTTGCCGACGACACAGGCCTTGAAGTTGAAGCCTTAGACGGACAACCCGGCGTGAAATCTGCCCGTTATGCCGGACCCGGCCATGATTTCGATGCCAATGTAACAAAACTACTAAAGGAATTAAACGGACAACTGAGCCGAAGGGCCAGGTTCAAAACCGTAATATCACTGGTTACCGAGGATAATGAAATGCTTTTTGAAGGTATAATTAACGGCACTATAATTACAGAAAGACGCGGAAAAGGCGGTTTTGGTTATGACCCGGTTTTTGTTCCCGATGGCTACAACCAAACCTTCGCCGAAATGCCTGCCGAACTTAAAAACACGATTAGCCACAGGGCGCTGGCCACTAAAAAACTGGTTAAATATCTGCAGGAGCACTATAAATAATAAAAAAAACCGGCAAATGCCGGTTTTTTTCTACTCCATTACATCACACACTATTATTTCTTTCCGGTCTCAACTTTTGTAACTGTCTTGTTTTCATAGACATAAACATAGTTACCGTCGGTAGTCAGGGTGGTACTGGCATCTTTCCTGGCTTTAAACTCTAAAAACTTACAGGTATTCAGGTCAAAAGCTGCAATATCAGCACCGGCTGTTTTCATAATCAGGATGTTATCGAAACGATCTTCCAGCATCGAAGTTTTATACTTTCCGCTTGCTACCAGATCGCCATTATCCTTTTTAAATGTTGAAACGCCTTTTTCACCAACAACAACAATCATATCATTGTGTGATAAGATTCCTTCGGCGTTGCCAACTCCCCCTTTAGCAACCGGAACTTCATAAATTTCCTTGCCATTGCTGACATCCATCTTATACAATGCCTTTCCGCTGCTCACAATCACATGGTCGCCGGCCTCTATCATATTGGTAATTCCCTTTTTGAACCTTTCCGATTCCCAGGCCAGCTTACCATCGGAAGTATTAAATGCCTGTACCCCGTTTGGTTTTACATTAGGGAACCATATTCTCCATTCCTGAGTGATGGTTACAGAACCATCGGGATTCGTAGTTCTTTTGTAAATGTATGCCTGGGCCTCAACAGCACCTCCAATTTGCAAAACCACTTTATCACCCATTACATACATATTCGGAATTGCCCTGGCATCTTTAATTTCAGGAGAGGTCCAGAGCAGCTTACCCGAATTGGCATCGTATTTCTTAACATACTGACTGCGCTTATTCGACATATCGAGTATATACAAATCATCACCAACCCTCACAGGATCAGAAACACCGCCATAAACTCCAAATTTTTGGGCATTGGCTGGTTTGCTGGCTATTCCTTCAGGAGTGTAGTCAAAAGCGGCTGACCAGAGGCTCGATCCGGTTTTATAATCATAAACCTGGTACCCGTTTAATCCCAGGATAACTTTATCACCGT
>JAAXUD010000670.1 GCA_013336205.1 Lentimicrobium sp.
ACCGGGTTGCAGGCTGATGGCGGTTTGATAGGCTGTGATTGCCGGTTCAAATTCACCTTTGTTAAATGATTGATCACCTGTTGCTATTGCCTGATCGTAAGCATTTTTTGCAGCAATTTCATCTGCCATCAGTTTATTGATCGCGGTAATCTTTTCGTGGGGATAAGTTTCTTCTGCTTTGATTTCAGCGGCTTCCTTATATTTAGCTATGGCCGTTTCGTAGTCTTTGGCATCATACAACTGGTCGGCTGTTGCTAAAACTGATTTATAGTTTTTATCCCGCTCTGCGTCTTTTATTGCCAGTAATAATCCGGCAATCTCTTCAATTTTTTGTTTTGGGAATGCTTCCTCAGGCTTTAGATTGTTGGCTTTCTGAAATTCGGTGCGCGCTTCATTGTATTGTTTTGCCTCAAAGAACTGATTGCCAGCCGAAACGGTCTTTGCATATTCTTCCTCCAGTTTTTGTTTCTGTTGAAGAAATACATTTATTTTTTCAATCTGCTGTGCCGGGTACTTTTCTTCCGGAAGAATTTTCGACGCATTCTGATAGGCTGTCAGTGCCGTTTCGTAGTCTTTGCTGTTGAATAGTCTATCCGCAGAAGCGATGGCTGTCTGGTAATTTTGCTGCGCATCCTTCAGGTTTGCCGACCCCTGCATAACCCGTTCGAGCATACTTTTCGGATAATTTTCGCCCGGTTTGAGTTTTAGCGCCTGCTCATATTTAAGCGTAGCTGTGGTATAATCGCGGTTCGAATAGGCATCGTCACCTTCCGTAAGCGCTTTATCATAGGCCTCATTCAGCGATTTTTCTGCTGCATTTTTAGTGTCAATTTCGTTGATACGCTGCCGTGGATAGGCTTCCTCAGCTTTTAATATGGAAGCAGCAACATAAGCCTGACGGGCAGCTGTCAGATCTTTCCCGGTAAAGAATTTATCGGCGTCAGCAATCAGTTTGGCGTATTGTTTATCAGTTTCATTTTGTTCTTTTGCCAGTTTATCAGCTTTTGCCATATTATCGCGGGCGTTCTTATCTTCTGGTTTTATGTTTGAGGCTAAAGAAAACTGCTCCAGCGCTCCCGCGTAATTTCTGGCAGTAAGTAGTTGATTCCCTGTTTCTATCGCTTTGGCAAAACGCGCTTCATCTTCAGGATCCACATAGAATTTGCGGATATAGGTAAGCTTATCTTTCGGGTATTTTGCCGCAGGATCAATCACCAGTGCTTTCTGATACTCAGCTTTCGCTTTGGCGTAGTCTTTGGCTGCGAGAAATTCCTCTCCACGCAGAATGGCATCTTCAAATTGCTTCAACTTGTCCGGATCACTGGCCTGGGCAAAAACACCAGATACAGGGATTGTTAAAAAAGACAGTAACAGAATATGGAAGGCGGTTTTTTTGAGTAGTCGTAAAGTGTTCATTCAAAAATGCATTACAGATAATTAACCTATTAATGGCAGGTAAACCTGCCGCTTATAATTAACGAAACATCTCCGGTATTATTGGAGGCTTGTTATTCCAATTCAGACTTTGTGCCCGAACATCAGGCCATCACGCATAAAAAGTCTTCTGTCCGACATTTCGGCCAACTCCTCATTGTGCGTAACAATAACGATGGTTTGATTGTACTTTTCGCGAAGTTCAAAAAACAGACTGTGTAATAACCTGGCATTTTCTGAATCCAGGTTTCCTGATGGCTCGTCTGCCATCAACACTGCCGGCTGATTAATGAGCGCCCTGGCAACGGCTACTCTTTGCTGTTCTCCACCCGAAAGTTCAGAAGGCTTGTGTGATGCACGGTCTTTTAATCCCAGAAAATCCAGTAGCTCCATTGCTTTGTGTTCAGCTTCCTTCTTACCCAATCTGGCTATGTAGGCTGGTATACAAACATTCTCCAGCGCGGTAAATTCAGGTAACAAATGATGGAACTGAAATACAAATCCGACTTTATGATTGCGGAATTCAGCCAGTTTGCGTTCGTTCAGCTTACCGGTTTCAATGCCATCTATAAATACCTGACCACCATCAGCACGGTCGAGGGTGCTGATAATATGAAGAAGTGTTGATTTACCTGCACCGGACGCACCTGTTACTGAAACAATTTCTCCTTTTTTTATTTCCAGCGAAATGCCTTTCAGCACTTTCAAACTGCCGTAAGATTTTGAAATATTGTGGGCTTGTATCATGCTATCATTAAATTCATTGCAAACTTACACAATATTACAGCGCTGTCAAACCTAAAGCTTTTATCTGCAACCCCGGGGAGATTGGATTTAATGTTTTTCTTTCTTCACAGATTCATTATTACGGCTATAATTAGTACCGCAAGCAGGCAGGTATTTAGATTAGGGTCATAAATGCAAAGGATCCGATATTTTTCCTCTTCTAAGAGACTGTTTAAATTTTATATTCATTTTTCAATAGGCCCGTCCTTTAGGGCGGGCATAGTAAAAAGCAACAAACCCGGGGGCAAAATCATGAAAAATTTATTATGAATTTACAAATTT
>JAAXUD010000671.1 GCA_013336205.1 Lentimicrobium sp.
TTTCATTTCATTTTTCAATAGGCCCGTCCTTTAGGGCGGGTCTCCAATATATTATCACAAACGTTGGCAAAATCCTGAAAAATTTATTCTTAATTTACAAATTTTTCAGGATTTTGCCTTACAGGGTTTGTGGTTTTTCTATAAACCCGCCCTAAAGGACGGGCCTATTCATAGAGTTTTGCAAAATTTAAACAGTCTCTAACTTTCCGAGAGAAAACCAGAAGGTTAAGGCTAAGGTTAAGCCCACCTTAACCTTAACCTTAACCTAAAACCTTAACCTCAGAAATGAACAGGTAAGCTTACCTTCGTTTTTACTGATTTACCTCTTTGTTTTCCGGGAATCCAGGCTGGCATAGCTTTAATAACCCTTATAGCTTCCGCGTCACATCCAAATCCGAGGGATTGTAAAACCACAATGTCGCTTATTGTTCCATCGGCATTTACCACAAACCGAATAATTACTATACCGGAAACATTATTCTTCATTGCTTCCTCCGGCATCTTCAGGTTTGATTTAAGGAATTTATTCAAAGCTTCCTCGCCACCCGGAAATTCCGGCATAGACTCAACAATTGTAAACACTTCCTCTTCTGAGGGATCCGCATCCTTATCTTCAGTCAATTCTACTCCCCCGCTTAAAGATTCTGCTCTGCTCATTTTACAGAACGACATGCCGGGCGCCTGGGCGCCGCCGATGGCATAATTACTCACACCTTCGGGCAAGGGAAGCGGTTGTCTGACTGTAACAGCGGCTCCGTTTATATTCCTGATTTCGCTATCGATGGCGACGAAGGAGGTATAGGCTGTCAGCAGATTATATTGTAGTCCCAACCCCAGCACCTGTTTTTTAACATCATCCGGAACTCCCCCGTATCCCCCGGCGTAGTCGTCAATCAACCTTATTTTTTCACGGGCCCACAGATACCTGAGTGCCTGGTTTTCTTTCGATTCCACATATTCTGAAACCTGCAGAACCTGGCTGATTTTTCCGTTGCCGTTGCTTCCTGTAAGCGTAATTCTACCAACGGCATTGCCCCGGTATTTGCCGAATACGACCACGGGCCTCGACATGAAGACATCTGGAACAGTGGCAGGCTGAACATCATAGGCATCAAACCCGCTGAACGTTAATTCGACCCCAGTTAACACCGGACTACTGATGTATTCCCTGAACTTGCCGGCTGTTACCTTAGCCTCGTGCTCATCTGTAATAATGAACGCTTCACCTGAGCCGGCATGTGCCAGCCCTTCAATCAGGTAACGATTTACGGATGATCCGATTCCAAAAGCGAAGAAATTAGCCTTACCGAGGTTTGATTTTACCAATCCGAAAGCCTCTTGTTCAATGGTTACAAATCCATCAGTGGCAATAATAAAAGTCCGCGAATAGCCTTCATTCGTATTCATAGCCAGCGCCCGTTTTAAGGCAGGCAGCAATTCGGTGCCGCCACCACCCGATTGGGAGTCCAGCAGCTTCATGGCTTTGCTGATGTTCACCTCAGTAACAGGAACCGATTTCTCAGCAAACAAGGTGTTCCCTCCTGCAAAAAACATAATATTGAATTTATCTGAGGTTCGCAGTCCTTTAAGCAGGTCTGCAATTAGTTTTTTGGATACTTCAAGCGGAAAACCATGCATCGAACCTGATACATCGACAATAAATATGTATTCCCTGGGAGGGATCATTTCAGGCTTAACCACGTCAGGCGGCTGAATCGTGGCCATAAAGAAATTCTCTTTACCATCGCTGTAAAGCCAGAGTCCACTTTCGATTCCATTGCCTCCCAGCCGGTACTGAAGTATAAAATCACGGTTGCTGCTTTGAAGTTCAGTTTTGTCAAGATGAATGGCAGCCGTTCTTTTGTCCGAATATTCCACATTGATTTTATGAGATGTGCTCTTAATCTCCCTGATCGGTATTCCGGAGGAGATGCTGCAATCCAGCGCAAAAGTAAAGGTGGGTAATTCACCTTCCTGAAGATAAGGGTTTGCATTCCAGGCATCCTGATGAATCCTTTCGTCTCCGGCACCGGTATACCTTGGCCCAACCACGGTTGGGTAAACAAATTCATAAATACCATCGGCAGGCACGAGATTTTCGGTGTACTGCAATTCAACTTCCACCAAATCGCCAGGCAGAATGTTGCCAACACTCATCTGAAAAACATTGGGCCGCTGCTGCTCCAGAAGTGAAGCCGACCGGCCTTCATTGACTGCCTGGGTGTAATCGTTCCTCGCTTTTTCACGCTCCTCAATTTTTGCATTAATGCTGCGTTCGCCAATCTTCATGGTCATGGAATGAACAGCGGCACGGGTAGATCCCGGAAATATGTAAATTGCTTCGATGGCTGTTTTACCCCGGTTCTGGTATACCTGCCTCACGGTAACATGGGCAATAAGCCCGGCAATCTGAACTTCTGCTACCGTCGATTTCAAAGGCAATGATTCAGCCGCATCGGATGAGGGAATTTCAAAATAAGGTACACCTGGCAGATCGGAAT
>JAAXUD010000672.1 GCA_013336205.1 Lentimicrobium sp.
TTCTGTATAAGGGTATCATACAAGACAATACGACGTTTTGATCCGAATCCTGAGAAGTAAGCATTCGCTCTTGTTGACCTTTTTGAGCCATCAATCACAAAGATATCCGACAAACGGAAACCTGTTTTCTTCGCAAGTTCATTCAGTTTTTCACGCAGAACGCCTTCCTGTAGTGGTGTTTGCTTATTAAAAAGCGGAACGATCAAGGTTGAGTAGAAAAGACTAATGAACAAGGAAATTGCAGTAATAACGATCCATGCCAACCACCAGAATGAGGAACCCAAAAGCATATAAAGCCAGGCAACCAGGCTTAATATTCCACCTCCAATGACTGCAGCCAGAAGCCAGGATTTTAATTTATCTTTTATATAGGTTGCCGGTGTAGTCTTGTTAAAGCCAAATTTCTGCTCAATAACAAAAGTGCCGTAAATATCAAAAGGCGTAGAAATCAAATCAGCGGCCAGGCCAATAACGCCAAAAAACATTAAAGCCTGCAGAACCGGGCTGTCTGAAAATTCTCTCACAAGGTTATCTATCATAACAAATCCGCCTGAAAGCATCAGCAGGGTTATTACAAATGAAAGCCATGACAGCAGCAGGCCAAAATGATAATTAGCGCGCTTGTAATCGAGATATTGCCTGTAACGATCTTCGGAATATACTCCATTCAGGATATCCGGAATCTGATTGAATCTGGCCTGATGATTCAAATATCCCGCTATCTGACTAAAAATAAAACCGGATATTACCAGTGTTAAAATAATAATGAACAGAATTTCTGCCATATGAATTTAATCTTTGAATATTTTAAAGTTTGAGCCAGCTCCAAAAATTCAAAAAAAGAAGATTAGCCACCAAGACACCAGGTCACCAATCCCTGTCTGCTTGACAAAGTCAGGAAGGCTGCCTGAATGCTCAGATGGACTGTTACTTAAAATATTGATATTCAACACAAATAAATTGGTGAGATTTGGTGTTTAAGTGTCTTGGTGGCAAATAATTTGGTTTTCGGGGTGGACTCAAGAATTATATTTAATCTTTGCTAATAGCTTCCATGAAATTTTCTCAGAAACCATTCTGTAGAAACAAGGGCAATGATGAGCAGCAACAATGGCAGAAAAGAAATAAGATCAGTAAAACGCTTCCGGACATAAGTAACCGGTTTTGCATCCTCCCTGTTTTTAATCATCATTGCAAGTTCAGCTATATCTGCCGGCGATACTGAAGCGCCACCGGTAAGTTTGGCCATTGTATTCAACAGGCGGTGGTTAGCGACAGTGTTTAAATCTTCAAGGTTAAGTGCTGTTATAAAGAATGATCCCTGTTGCTTTAATATTCCACTTCCGGTTTCAGCAAATGCTTCAAAAGAATATAAACCAGGCGTAAAATTACCTGCATTAAGCACATATGTTTCTCCTGACGGTGAAAACTCAAATTCATACTTTTTGTTATCCACCCCGGTAATAACCATCTTAACCGGTTTATCGTTTATAATCTCATAACTTTCGTTAAACAGCGTAGCACCAAATTCAATGCTTTCATTTTCAGCATAATAGTCTCTGAATGAAACTCTGAATCTGCTCTTTTCCGCCTTAACGGCAAGGTATTGAACCATCTTTCCTATCAATTCATCAAAAGCAAGTTGGTTGCCATTTTTAGCATAATCTGTCAAACGCCAACGCCAGATTCCCTCTCCGGTAATCACACCCACTCTCCGATCAGGATTCTGATTAAAAAAAATCAGGGGCATAGCTGTTGCAGAAATTCCAATACCCTGATTTGCATATACGTAGGCAGCATTCCCTAACTTATACCTGGCAAAAGGACTCATTAAGGGAGGCGCCACAGCCAGAAGTTGTTGCAGGTTTGCGGAACTTATAAAAAGAGGAAAACTACTGTTGTATAGAGGCAATGACTCATTATAGGTATTATTGAATCCTGACAATGAAAGGCCGGTTTGCTGATTGTTAAATGAAGGAATATCAGACTGGTTGCCAATAATGAACAAAGCAGGAATATTAAGTCCGGCAATTTCACTGAGAAGTTTGACGGCCTTGTTAGTCTGGGAAGGCAATTGATGGAGAATAAACAAGCTGTAATCTGACGGAACCTTATTAAAATTATCTGCAAAAAAGAGTTCCGTTTCGAAATTATTACTATTCCCGATAGCCCGTTCAATTGCGGCCAGGTCGGGATGAGGCGCATTGGCGACAATGGCCACTTTTTGCCTGCCCTCCTTCACTTCAACAATAAATTCACGCAGGTTATTCGATTCATTAATCTCACCCCGCAAGGGTTCAAGGCTTACCTTAAAAATCAGCTTGCCGGTTTCTCCGGCATTGGCCATTACCGGAATTGTAATTAACTGCTTGTCAGAAATGAATTGCAAATCCTTTGAAAATACTTCTGTACCACCCTGCATCACTTTTAACCTGCTTGATTCTCCCGCTGACTCAAAAGCCTGAACAAGGATTTCTACAGGGAAACGATTTCCTTTATAG
>JAAXUD010000673.1 GCA_013336205.1 Lentimicrobium sp.
ATCTCTTTTTAAGTAAATCAACGATGACCATGTTTTCGAACAAGCTTCCCCGAAATGGATGTAATTCAATTTGCCCCGGATTTTCAATCCCTAAAAGAGCTACAGCGAGACCTGTATCATAGAAATATAACTTCGGCATTTTTACAATGCGCTTATTATAATTTTCATGATATGGTTGCAACCTGAATAAAACAAAGCTTGTCTCTAACACACTGATCCATGAACCGATTGTCTTGACATCAGTGCCTGTTTCAACTGCCAGGCTGCTCATATTGAGCAATTGCCCGATGCGACCGGCGCAAAGGCGAAGAAAACGTTCGAATGTAACTAAATCTATAATGTTTTTAATCATCCGGACATCCCGTTCGATGTAGGTCCTGATATAATTGGCATACCATTTTGTCGGATCAATACTTTCGTTGTACAGTGCAGGATACCCGCCTTTAAAAATCAACTGATTGCTGTTAAGCTGGCGATCGTTGATTTCGCTGAGTGATAATGGCAGTAAATTGAGATAGCCAACCCTTCCCGCAAGGCTCTGCGATATTTGCGCCTGGAGCAGGAAATTATTTGAGCCTGTTAGAATGAATAAGCCATTGGTGACTGATTCATCAAGAATTTGCTGCAAATAGGAAAATAGTTCAGGTACACGCTGGACTTCGTCTAATACAGCTCCATCAGGGTAGTTTGATAAAAATCCCCTGGGATCCTCTGTCGCATACATGCGTAAATCCGGATTTTCGAGATTCGCATAAGGCTTACCATTGAAAATATATCTGACCAGCGTGGTTTTACCTGACTGCCATGGGCCTACCACTGCAACTGCTTTAAACTGTTTGGCTAAGTCCCTGATTTCGGATTCTGCTTCTCTTTCTATCAAACTAAAAATTTACAATATTGGAATTGAATTCCATAATTGTAAGAAATAATTTTTCAGAAAGCGCAACGCTGCTTAAGCTTCCACCAGGTTCTTAGGGATTGCTTCGGGTTGCTGAATTGAGGCCCTTACCTGATTGCAGCATCCTGCTTCATTGAAGCGGAGCTCTGTTTGACTTCCTCCGGGTTCTTGAAATGAGCCGGATTACGATTGATTCAGGTCGCGGAATCGAGGCCCTTGACCTGATTGCAGCATCCTGCTTCATTGAAGCACAGCACTGCCTATGCTTCCACCGGGTCCGAAGCGGAGCGCTGCCTGACTTCCTCCTGGTTCGAAGGGGAGCGCTGTTGTGTCAAAAATGGAGTTTTTGGAGGGGACTAAAGATTCAATAGTTCAAACCAAATGCCCATAAAGGCACAATATTTTTATAGCCATATTCAATAGTATCTTTTACAATAAAGGCATTGGGCGTATTTTTGATTTGTTGCTGCGTTTTGTTTTTGCCGCCAACTTCAAAAGTATATTTGTCAATTTTGAAATCGGCAACAGCTGAAGAGACGACGCTATTATTTACCCGGGTTTGATTCATGAAAAATGTTTCGCGGATATTTCCGATTTCAGGTTCTTTTGGTGATAAATAATAAATGAGGTTAGAATTGTCTAAATATATTTTTTCAACTTTTCCCAAACCAATTATTCCATCTGCCTGACCCCGCAAGCGGGCAATAAGTCCTGCATCTTCCATAAAAGTGAGATATTCTTCCAGTGAATTACGACTCACTTCCAACTTTCCGGCAAGCGACACAAAATTGGGTTTGAAAGGTACGCTTTCGGCAATAACAAGCAAAAGCTTTTTCAGTTTTCGCGCAGTTGTTACTGATAAATTTGCAAACTGAGGTATATCAACTTCGAGCGTCAAATTCAGTATTTGTCCCAGCCGTATTGTCAGATTATCTTCTTTTGCTATCGGATAATAACCATTATTCAAATAGGCACGAAAAAGTGGTAACGGGTGTTCTATGCTGTTAATCAGAGAGATACGATTGTCGATGATTTCTTCAAACGAATGTACCGCTACATCAATGTCATGTTCAAATTTCAGATATTCGCGAAATGAAAAGCCCTGCATAGAAAACATCAATGCCCGTCGACTCAAATCAGCCATTCCTTTCCGAATATCGAGAATTGACGATCCAGTGAAACATACCTTTAGATCTGGATAAAAATCATATATGTTTTTCAACTCAACCGACCAATCTCTGTATTTGTGTATTTCATCAATAAAAAGTCGTTTCCCGCCATTTTTATAAAATTCATCTGCCACATCTGTCAATCTGTGGTTTGAAAAATAAATATCATCTGCCGAAACATACAGCAAATCCGTGCCGTTTTGTTCTTTGATAAATTGCAACAGCATGGTGGTTTTCCCCACACCCCGCGGACCAACAAGCCCGGCCATACGGCTATTCCACGGGAATTTACTGTACATGTACCGCTTGAACGACAAGTTTGTACGGGCAAGCAATGTTTGCTGTTTTTGAAATAATGTTTCCATTTTTCATTCTAAATAAAATGCACTACAAAATTAGCACAAATACACAATATTGCCCAACGCGTTGTGC
>JAAXUD010000158.1 GCA_013336205.1 Lentimicrobium sp.
GATTTTAAAAGCCGGCTTGAAACTGAATATGTTCAGTTCGTTTGGCTCCTATACCCGAAAGCATTTCAAGAGTGCCAAAATTCGGCGTATGCTAGAGTTCCCGGTGCTTTTCCTGGGCGGAACTGCTGATACAACCCCGGCGCTTTACAGTCTGATGAACTACAGCGATATGGTGCAGGGAACCTGGTACCCGGTTGGCGGAATGTACAAAGTAGTTGAAGCTATGGAAAGCCTGGCAAAGGGAATTGGCGTCAGGTTTATCTACAATTCAGAAGTGAAATCAATCCGGATGAAGGAAAACCGCATTGCGTCACTTCAAACCGCAGATGGAAATTACGAGGCTGATTTCGTGGTTGCTTCAGGCGATTACCATCATATTGAACAACAGTTGCTACCCGAATCACATCGGAAATATACCGAAAGTTATTGGGATAAGCGGGTTCTCTCGCCTTCCTCTCTTATCTTTTATATGGGTTTCAATACCCGGATTCCAAAACTTGACCATCACACCCTGTTATTTGATGAGGATTTTGAAGGTCATGCACAATCCATTTACGGAAATCCTTCCTGGCCCGAAAAACCCTCTATCTATATCAGTTGTACTTCAAAAACAGACTCATCTGTTGCACCCGAAGGGCACGAAAATGTGTTTGTGCTGATTCCGGTTGCACCCGGAATTGAAGATACTGATGAAATCCGAAGTCGTTACCTTGAAGAAGTGATGACCCGGCTCGAAAGCTACACCGGTCAGGAACTCAGAGCGCACCTGGTTTACAACCGGAGTTATGCCCACCGCGACTTTGAAACTGATTATCATGCATACAAAGGCAACGCTTACGGCCTCGCCAACACCTTGTTGCAGACCGCATTTTTAAAACCTTCCATGAGAAATAAGAAGGTGAAAAACCTGATGTACGCAGGCCAGCTCACCGTGCCCGGCCCAGGCGTACCTCCTGCCATCATTTCAGGACATATTGCAGCCGAAGAAATTCACAAACTCAATCAAACCAACGCGCTATGAAAGACCTGTTTGATATGATTTCTAAAAAGTCGAGCAAGCTTACCACGGTAACTTATTCCACTTCCTTTTCAATGGGTATAAGGTTTTTCAGTAAAAGGTTTCACGACCCGATTTACGCTATTTATGGCTTTGTGCGCTTTGCCGATGAAATCGTTGATTCATTTCATAACTTCGACAAAGCAAAACTGCTCGAAAGGTTCAAGACCGATACCTACCTGGCTATAGATGAAAAAATCAGCCTGAATCCTATCCTCAATAATTTTCAGTGGGCGGTCAATAAGTACAAAATTGAACGCGAATTGATTGAAAAGTTCCTTCACAGTATGGAGATGGATCTTCACGATATTGAATACGACCAGCCTGCCTTTGAAGAATACATACTTGGATCGGCCGAAGTGGTTGGACTGATGTGTCTGAGGGTCTTCTGCGAAGGAAATGAAAATCGCTATCATGAGCTCAAGCCTTCAGCCATGCGACTAGGTTCTGCTTTTCAGAAAATCAATTTCCTGCGTGACCTGAAAGCTGACTACCAGGGATTGGGCCGCTCCTACTTCCCAAACATCGACCTTCAGAAATTCGATGATGAGACCAAACAGAAAATAGAAGAGGACATTGCGCTGGATTTTGCCGATGGGCTCGAAGGCATCCGCCGACTGCCCAGGGGTGCCCGCTTTGGAGTGTACATGGCCTATGTCTATTTCTACAACCTTTTTCTGAAAATCAAGCGGACCAACTCATCCAAAATAATGAGTGAGCGCATACGTATTCCAAACAGAACCAAATACAAACTCCTGGTAACTTCCTATGTCCGTCATCAGTTAAATCTTCTTTAATTTTTATGATACGTAACTTATTATTTTTGTTTCTGGCAGTAACTCCTTTATTGGTGTTGTCGCAGCAGGTAAGTCTGAACCTTGCCAGGGAAACATACTTTGGCATGAGCGCAGATGAATGCAACGGACTTAAGCTAAGCAACGATTTTGAAAAGAAACCGCCTGCCGATGCCGTTTTGATGGCATATTACGGTGCTGCAACAGCCGCAGCGCCTGCCTGTATCAGCAGTCCGGCTAAAAAAATTTCCTATTTTCGCCGGGGCAAGCAATTGATTGCAGAAGCAGTCAGACTGCAACCCGATAACTTTGAAATCAGGTTCCTGAGGTTTGCGACCCAAACCAAAACCCCGTCTTTTCTGGGTTACGATCAGAATATTGAAGAAGATAAGCGCTATTTGCTGGCCAACCTTGAAAATGGACGCAAAACAGTTTCAAACAGCCGTATATTTGCCAAAATAACTGATTTTCTGGCAACCTCCGACCGGCTGTCAAAGGCTGAGCAGGCAAGTGTTCGCAAGTTAAACGCTACATCTGAAAAATAGCAATGGAAGAATTTGTAATACTCGTTGATGAAAATGATGTGGAAACCGGAGTCATGGAAAAAATGCAGGCTCATGTTGAAGCACAACTGCACCGGGCTTTCTCGGTTTTCATATTCAACAAAGCCGGTCAGTTAATGCTGCAGCAACGGGCATTTACAAAATATCACACCCCCGGTTTGTGGACAAACACCTGTTGCAGTCACCCCCGACCGGGCGAGAAAACGGCGGAAGCCGCACACCGCAGGCTCAAAGAGGAAATGGGGTTCGATTGTACCTTTGAAGAAGCATTCAGTTTCACCTATAAAGCCGCATTTGACAATCAGCTTACAGAACATGAGTTCGACCATGTTTTTATTGGTACTTCCGAAGAACTTCCGGTCATTAACCCTGAGGAAGTTGCCTCATGGCGCTTCGCTTCCATGCAGGAAATCAGCCAGGAGATGCAGCAGCATCCTGAGAATTTCACCATATGGTTCCGCATCGCTTTCGATCAGGTAGCGAAATATTTTAATGAACGACCAAAATGATTGAATTCCGGTAAAAATTTAAAATAATCCCTCAACAATCCGGGCTTAATACTTGTTATATTGTCCGGATAAAAATAACGTAACAAACTGTTTAACTAAACAATAGCATAAAAACAATGGAACTTTTTCTGAATATCGTGCTGGTAATCGCAGCATTTCTCTTTATGGAATTTATGGCCTGGTTTACCCACAAATATGTAATGCATGGTTTTCTGTGGGTATTGCACAAAGACCATCACGTCCGCGACGGACGTAAAATTGAGTGGAACGATGTTTTCGCGGTGATTTTCGCCGTTCCCAGTATTCTTCTTATTTTCTTCGGGGTTGTTAATCCAAACAGCTACTTGTTGAGCCTGGGCATCGGCATCTTCCTTTACGGATTCGCTTATTTTATGTTTCACGATGTGTATGTGCACCAACGCATTCCGGTGTTGAAGAATTTCTCAAACCGTTATCTCCGGGCAACAGTAAAAGCGCACCTGGAGCACCACAACCCGCACGCACATTACAACTACGGCTTTCTGGTTGCCCCAATGAAATACTACTACGAAGAGTTTTCAAAGAACAGGAAATCGGTGAATTAAAATTTCCAATGTCCAATTACCAATTTCCAAAGCACTCTGAGAAGTTTGTGGTGATTGAATAATTTGACTTCCTCTCTCTTCACTCACTACTCATTTCTCACTACTTTTTACTTTAGACTTTTTAAGCTTCGACTTGGTTCGACAAAGAGCTCACCAACCTTTGCTCACCAACCTGCGCTCAGCTCATCGCTTGAGACTTTGAGCTTTAGACTTTAAACTTTGAGCTTCACTTTTTACTTTTTACTTTAGACTTTTTACTTTGAGCTTAACTTTTTACTTTAGACTTTAGACTTTTTACTTCAAATTAAACTCTGAGCTTCTTTTACTTTGAGCTTTAGACTTTAAACTTTGAGCTTACTTTTTACTTTTTACTTTAGCCTTTTTACTTCAAAAAATGTCCTATTACTTCTGGATCAACCTTCTTTCCATTTCCGTTCCGCTAATAGTCAGTTTTGACCGGCGGTTGCGGTTTCATCATAACTGGAAATACCTGTTTCCGGCTATGGCAGCAACCATGCTTGTTTTTATCCCCTGGGATGTGTACAAAACGGCTTCCGGTGTTTGGGGATTTAACCCCGACTATCTTCAGGGCCTTTACATTTTTAACCTTCCGGTTGAAGAATGGCTGTTCTTTATCGCGATCCCCTACGCCTGCCTCTTTACTTATCATTCGTTTGAATACCTGATAAAGAAAGATTATATCGGTCCCTATGCCAGAACTATCACTGCGGTCTTGATAATAATCCTGCTTTTGATTGCTGTTTTAAATCCTGAACGCACCTATACGTTCGTCACTTTTCTTGCTGCAGCAGTTTTCCTATCACTTCACCTGTTTGTCTTTAAGTCTGAATACCTCGGACGTTTCTATTTTACCTACCTGGTGACCCTGATCCCATTTTTTATTGTGAATGGAGCGCTCACAGGAAGTTTTACACCTGAGCCGGTAGTCTGGTACGATGATACCCGTAACCTTGGAATCAGAATGGGCACCATACCGGTAGAGGATTCAATCTACGGCTTGTTGCTTTTATTAATGAATACAACAGTTTATGAGTGGCTGCGCGCCCTTGATAAGAGTAGAATTAATCCGGAGAAAGTTTCCTGAGTTGCCGGAAATCTGCCCCGGATGGATTCTGGAAAACGGCAAGTTCAAACTCCGGAATTGAAGCCAGGATATGATCGAAAATATCAGACTGGATATTCTCATACACTGCCCATTCCTGCTCTTTACTAAATACATAGATCTCTATCGGAATACCGCTTTCGGCTGGTTGCAATTGCCTTACCAGGAAGGTCATATCGGTCCTGATATTGGGATTATTCCTTAGATATTCAAACAGGTATGCCCTGAAAATACCAAGGTTGGTCTGTCGGCGTCCGTTTACCAGAATGGAATTATCAATACCCTGCTCCTGATTGTAAATAGCAAGTTCTGCTTCTTTATCCTCAACGTAATCCTTAACCAGGCTGACTTTTGAAAACTTCCCGATCATCTCAGGTGAACAGAACTTCACACTGTTCATATCAACATTAATTGATCGTTTAATGCGTCTGCCGCCCGATTCCTCCATCCCGCGCCAGTTGACAAAACTCTCCGATACAAGTGAATAAGTGGGTAAGGTTGTGATTGTTTTGTCCCAGTTCTGAACTTTAACGGTGGTAAGTGAAATGTCAGTCACCACGCCATCGGCCCCCGATTTTCCCATCACAATCCAGTCGCCCGGCCTCACCATATCGTTGGCAGAGATCTGAATGCCAGCCACAAAGCCAAGAATCGGATCTTTAAATACCAATAACAACACAGCGGAGAATGCGCCCAATCCACCCAACAGATAAACAGGCGACTTACCCAGCAGCATCGAGATCACGATGATAATTCCTATAACAACAAAAATAATCTTAACAACCTGGAGGTAGCCTTTGATAGGCTTCGATTTTGACACTTCAAAACCCTGGTAGATTTCGTAAAGCGCATTCAGAAAGGCATTGACAGTTGCCAGTGTGACAAAAACCAGGTAAATCTGGGTGGCGTTCATAACCCAGTTCAAAGCAGATGGAAATTCATTTAGGGTGTAAGGCGCAATAGTGCTTAACAAAATACCGGGTACAAATAGCAGGGCTTTATGAAATACCCGCTTGCTATACAAGGCATCATCCCAGGTAGTAGAAGAACGCCTGGAGATTTTTCTGACTATCCCCAAAACCAAATACTTGAGCACATAATAACTGAGTGCAATCAGTGCAAAGGCAATTATAAAGTCGGTTATGTCGCGCACACCGTCTGATACACTTTCGGAAAAGCCCCAATTATGGAGGGACTCTCTGACCCTGACACCAATCTGCAGTAACATCATATTACGGATTTATTTCAACGTAAGGACCATTGTATTTGACACCATTTTCATTTAACCTCACAATTTTCAAGGGCTGGTCGTGCCTGAATAACTGAAAATCATAGATGGTTTCATAGAAATCAGCAGGCATTAGCCTTGGATCCAGGTAATAATAATCGGTAGTGTTAAATTTATCATGCTGACGCTTGAGCAACTCCTGTTTTGTCATCGTAATATAAAAAGTGGTAGCATGCTCAGTTTCGGAATTCTTATAAATAAAGAGTTTGTTTTGCCCGGTAACTTCTGCTGCCTTAACCGACATTTCTTTATGCACCTGAAAATCATCGTAACGGGGCGGAATGATGAACCAGTCAAAACCAACGCGCAACATCAGCATTCCGGCCGCGAAAATGATCATGCGCTGATCTTTTATTTTCAGATAAAAGAAAGTCAGTACCAGCATGGTTGTAAACATAATTCCGGCTTTAAGCCAGGCATGGTCAACGAAGTTGGTCTGCTTAAGTATTGGCATGGGAATGGCGGCAATTATCCCCAGTATCAGCACACCAAGTAAAAAGTATTCAACTATCCGGCTGCGGATTCCGTTCTTTTTCAAATCCTCAAAAAACATGTAAACCAGTATGGTAAACAATGGCGGGAAAAGCATGAATATGTAACGGGGATATGATTCCGGCGATGTCCAGTAGATAATGATGTTAAAAATGAAAACCAGGAAATTAAACCGCAAAAAAGGATGATCGTGCAAAGTTTTCCGGAAATCCTTTCTGAAGAAATAAATCCACAGAATTGACCAGGGGAAGAAATGAT
>JAAXUD010000159.1 GCA_013336205.1 Lentimicrobium sp.
GTATTGGATTCTCCGTCGCTGCCGCAGGCTGAACTTCAGAAACTCTTTGATGAAATCATGCTTGATTATACTGAAATTCCCTCCAAACATGAACGGATGGCTCAGGTTAAAAGCAACCCCTATTACAATGCGGTGCAGGCTAAGTTCGCTTATGCACTTACCTGTCACAAAACACAGGGCGGGCAATGGGATGCTGTTTTCATCGATCATGGTTACCTCACTTCTGAAATGATCGACAGTAACTTTGTAAGATGGCTATATACTGCTGTTACCCGCGCTACGCAGGAAGTTTACCTGGTGAATTTCAACAATGACTTCTTTGGCTGATCAGTAAAAGCTATGCCAGTATAATAATATTTCTGTGTTGAACGTTACCCCGGATTGCCAGATGTTATTTAATATATCAACCGTATGAAGAATATAACCCGGAATCAGATAGAGATGCTGTTCGAGGATTTTAAAGGTAAACAGGTGCTGATACTTGGAGATGTGATGATCGATGCTTACCTGTGGGGAAAAGTTGATCGTATTTCGCCCGAAGCGCCTGTGCCGGTGGTTTCTGTTAAAAGGCGTGATAATTTGCTGGGCGGTGCTGCCAACGTTGCCTTAAATATTAAAGCCCTGGGTGCGGTGCCTGTCCTCTGCGCTGTTGTTGGTGCCGACATCAAAGGAGATGAGTTTACCGGTTTGCTGACTAAAGATGGCATAACCGATGCTGGTATTATCCACAGCCCCGAAAGAATTACCACCACGAAGTTCAGAATTATTGGCAATAAAGCACAGATGCTCCGGGTTGATGAAGAAATGGATTCAGACCTCAGTCCGGCTGATGAAGAGAAGTTGCTGGAGCGATTGAAATCGGTATTCAGTAATTATTCAATAAGTGTGGTCATCCTTCAGGACTATAATAAAGGTGTGCTTACCCGCCGGATTATTGACGAGGTGCTCGGAATGGCAGCGCAGCTGAATATACCTGTGGTTGTAGATCCGAAGAAAAAAAACTTTGAAGCTTACCGGAATATTGATCTCTTTAAACCCAACCTGAAAGAATTGCGTGAAGGCCTGAAAATTGACGGCGAACTCACTGAAGTGGAAAAAATCAGGCAGGCGGTCATTGAATGGCAGTCGATGCAATCGATAAAGGCCATGATGGTTACACTTTCCGAAGCGGGTGTATTTATCCGGGATATTCAGGATGGGGAAGTGCTGGAATATCATATTCCGGCGCATTTGCGCAATATTGCCGATGTTTCCGGTGCCGGCGATACGGTGATCAGCGTTGCATCACTCTGCCGTGCGTTGAAAGTATCTCCCCTGCTCACTGCCGCGCTTTCAAATCTTGCCGGTGGCCTGGTTTGTGAATATACCGGGGTAGTTCCTGTAAATCGTGACCGTTTGCTCAAAGAAGCCCTTGAATTGATTGCTGACAAGCAGACTTGAGCAGCTATGAAATTAAAGTGTATTTTTGCAAGCCTTAAAATCAGGTAAAATAAATGACGGTTTCTGTCGTTAAAAGAAAAAAAGTTATCGTGCGGTTAAGTTTTCTAAAATATCTTCTGTTTTTTGCTTTACTGGTTGGTTTCCTTCCCGGTACAGTGGCTCAGCGTTCCGGGGTGACCAATCTGCCTAACTATGATGCTGCACCTTATCATTTCGGCTTTATATTAGGCATGAATGATATGCTTTTTACAATTAAAACAAAACCAGGCTTCCAGGATCTGGTTTTCTATAATTATGAGGGTTCGGAAGGAATACCTGCCCCGGATTCTGTGAGACTTTATGGGATTCAGCATAAACCTTACTATGGTTTTACCATTGGAATTGTTTCAAATCTCCGGCTTAACGATTATCTTGATCTGCGTTTCGTTCCCTCGCTTTCATTCGGTGAACGTGATATTGAATATACCCTTCTGGCCTATGATGACGGAGAAGAAATTATCTATAATATTAAAGAAAAAACCCAGTCCACTTTTGTTGAATTTCCTTTTCATCTCAAGTACAGGGGCAGCAGGATGAACAATGCCAGGCCTTACTGGATGGCAGGAGCCAAGTATGCAATTGACCTGGCAAGCGATTCTAAAAAGAACAGTGGCAATACGATTGTACTGATTCAGAATGATGTGTATGGCGAGCTGGGGGCAGGATTTGATTTTTATACCACATTCTTCAAATTTGGGATTGAATTGAAAATGTCGTACGGATTGTTTGATATTTTAAAACGGAAAGCAACCGTTTATACCCAACCGGTTGAGCGGCTCAGTTCAAAGATGTTCCTGCTTTCTTTCACCTTCGAATAAATAACCTGAACTTTCGGTTTTACATTTTGTTAATTCGCTTGTCATTGGCGTTTTGTGATGCCATTCCTGTTTTTTTTAACGTTATGACCCATTTCTTTGTGATTAACATTGAATAACCGAAATAAAAAACTGGCTGGCATCGGATAATCTGAATTAGAAAATGCGAAAAGAACTTGATTTAAAACTTACCCCTGCTGAAGCCTTTGATCCGGTTCACTGGAAACGCATCGCGTCCAACATACTTGGTATTCCATCCGGTCGTATCTATCACATCAGGCCTTTAAAACGCTCAGTGGACGCCCGGCATAAGGTTTTCTTCAGATTAAAGGTTGAATTGTTTATTGGCGAGCATTTTCCTGCTTCAGAGAAGATAAGTATACCGGTATATCCGGATGTAAGCCGCCGCAATCCGGTGATAATTGTAGGCGCTGGACCAGCGGGTCTTTTTGCGGCGATTGAACTTATAAAGCAGGGATTTAAGCCGGTAATCATTGAACGGGGCAAAGATGTAAAGGCGCGTAAATTTGACATCTCGACCTTAAACCGCGGAGAACGCCTGAATCCTGAATCCAATTATTGTTTTGGCGAAGGCGGGGCCGGAACTTATTCTGATGGTAAGCTTTATACAAGGTCAACCAAGCGCGGTAATGTGCCCGAAATCCTCAGGCTGCTGGTGGCGCATGGCGCCTCTGAAGATATTCTGATCGATGCCCATCCACATATTGGTACCGACAAACTGCCGAATATCATCGCATCCATCAGGCGTTCAATACTGGAGGCCGGAGGGGAAGTTTATTTCAACACCCGGGTAGCCGGACTTTTGATTAAAAACGGGAAAATAAAAGGTGTAACAGATGATACCGGTAATGAATTCAAGGCCTCCGCTGTGATTCTGGCAACCGGACACTCAGCCAGGGATGTATTTGAATTTCTGCACAGGCAGGGCATTCTGCTCGAGCCTAAGCCATTTGCGCTGGGAATCAGGATTGAGCATCCACAGCAATTGATCGATTCAATACAATATCATGTCCCTGAAAGAGGACCTCATCTTCCGGCAGCATCCTATAACCTGGTTACACAGGTTGAAGGCAGGGGCGTTTTTTCGTTTTGCATGTGCCCGGGTGGGATTATTGTACCGGCAGCAACTGCTGATAATGAAACCGTTGTCAATGGAATGTCCAATTCAAAACGGAACTCACCATATGCCAATTCAGGGATTGCAGTTGCCATTGAGCCCTCCGACTGGCAGGAGT
Organism: Lentimicrobium sp.; assembly: GCA_013336205.1. GTDB lineage: Bacteria > Bacteroidota > Bacteroidia > Bacteroidales > Lentimicrobiaceae > Lentimicrobium. Next base: position 3,551 of record JAAXUD010000159.1, read on the forward strand.
ATGCTTCGGCAGGGCCATTCGCCGCTCTTCACTTTCAGCAGGCGATTGAAGCGAAGGCATGGGCTGTTGCCGGAAATTCACTGAAAGCGCCGGCGCAACGTTTAACCGATTTTATGAAAGATAAGGTTTCTGTGGATCTGCCCCAATGTTCTTACAACCCGGGTCTGGTGAGTGCACCGCTTTCATCTTTTTTGCCCGATCTGCTCACTTCAAGGCTCAGGCAGGCTTTCCTGGATTTTAACGCTAAAATGAACGGCTACCTGACACAGGAAGCGGTGCTGGTAGGGGTAGAGTCAAGAACATCCTCTCCAGTGCGCATTCCCCGAAATGAAGATACCCTGCAGCATCCCCAGGTTGCAGGTCTTTATCCTTGTGGCGAAGGCGCCGGCTATGCCGGTGGCATTATATCTTCTGCCATTGATGGTGTAAGGTGTGCGCTGGCAGCCTCCGGGAAGACAGGCGTTTAATCACACCCTGGTTTGGGTTGTTACGATTTTGTCCCCGGAAAGATATTTATATATCAAATTTTTCCTAAATGATGAGCCTATTTGCGTGTTTAACAAAATTTAAGCAGCCTGAGTCTTAGAATTTAATTTTTAGGTTTAAGTTTGCATGGAAAACTATTTCCTTTCAGAAAAACTATTGCATCATGAACCAACTCTCCCAAAAACCTGAGCTGTTTGAAGCCATCAGAATAAAGGCATTGCTTAAACAGGATATTTATAAGAAAACGTTAAGCACTTTCAGGCTGTTTAAAATGATAGTGCTCGAAATGGTAACAGAATATCAGGAAAAATACAATGGCAATCAGACAGTTGTGCCTTTTGAATACCGCGACAGGGGAGAATTTGAATTTGAACTGAAGTTCGGCGGCGATGTGCTGATTTTTACGATGCATACCAATATCTTTGAATTTTCACGCATGCATGAGGTGATGAAAACGACCTATATTCATGAAGACAGCGACAGGTCCTATTGTGGGGTTATTAACATTTACAACTTCCTGGCCGACTCTTTTAAATATAACAGGGTTAATGATGTGGGATATCTGATCGGCAGGGTGTTTATTAATAAGGACCTGCATTATTTTATCGAAGGCAAACGGGAAATCGGAATGTTGTTTAATAATTTCGCAACTTCAGCCATCACAAAAGAATCATCCAGGACGATAATAGAATCATCAATAATGTATACCATTAATTTTGACCTTCTTACGCCTCCTTACGATGATGTTAAGCAAGCCTCGGTTTATGATATGCAAAGCTCTGCCGAAAATCAAAAGATACCAACCGGCAAACGGCTTGGATTCCGGTTTCAGGCAGATCATGAAGAATTTAAGAATACTTAATCAAAACAACGATGTTTAAAGATTCTTAAATCATTGAAATACTGTAATTTAATAATGGGGCGATAAAAAAGATCAAAAATTATTGAAAAAAATAAAGTTGGATTTGGAGTATTCAAAAATAGTTGTACATTTGCAGTCCTAAATCAAATGACCTACGGTCCGTTCGTCTAACGGTTAGGACGCCAGGTTTTCATCCTGGTAATAGGGGTTCGATTCCCCTACGGACTACTAACAAAGAATAGAAAAAATGGCTAATCACAAATCGTCACTTAAGAGAATCAGGGCTAACGAAACACGTCGTATCCGTAACAGGTATTATGGTAAAACCATGCGCAACGCGGTTCGTAAATTCAGGTCACTGGATAACAAAACTGAAGCTGCTGAAAAGCTTCCCAAATTAATTTCGATGATTGACAAACTTGCCAAGAAAACCGTTATTCATAAGAATAAGGCAGGTAACCTCAAATCGAAACTGACCCGTTTGGTTAACAAGATGGCATAATAATTCAGAGATTATATGTTACCCCCGTGCTTTTGTACGGGGGTTTTTTGTTTTATTGAAATATGTTACCTTAGCTGAATTATAAAAAATGAACTAATGGACGATTCGCCATCCCGTTTGCCTATAAGTCAATGGGCTGAAGGTGACAAGCCCCGGGAAAAATTAATCAGAAACGGAAAGAATGTATTGAGTGATGCCGAGCTGATTGCCATTCTTCTCAGCTCTGGCACCAGGGAGATGACTGCAGTTGAACTGGCCCGGCATATATTACAGCAATGCGGAAACGATCTGATCGCCCTTTCAAAGCATAGTGTAGACGAATTGACTAAGTATAAGGGGATTGGCGAGGCAAAAGCGGTGAGCATAGTTGCGGCCCTTGAACTGGGGCGAAGAAGGCGGCAGGCCGAAGTGCCCGTTAAACAGGTAATTACCTCGAGCAGGGATGCTTATGAACTTTTCTATCCTTACCTTGCCGACAGTCTGTACGAAGGATTCTGGGTTATGTTTCTTAACCGGGCCAATGTCCGTATGTCGATCAATAATATCAGTGAAGGAGGGCAGGCAGGTACTGTGGCCGATCCCAAAAAGATTTTTAAAATGGCCCTGGGGCAAAATGCCGCCTCTGTCATTCTTTGCCATAATCATCCTTCAGGCAACCTGAAACCAAGTGATGCGGATATCAAACTAACCAGGAGACTGAAAGAAGCCGGCCAGATGCTCGATCTTCCGGTGCTCGACCACCTGATTATCGGTGAAGAAAAATATTATAGCTTTGCCGATGAAGGGATGCTGTAATGTCAAGTAAAAAGTAAAAAGTAAAAAGTAAAAAGTAAAAAGTAAAGCTCAAAGTACAAAGCTCAAAGTTCAAATGCCCTGCGGGCGTTCAATCGCCTTCGGCGGTTCAAAGTTCAAATGCCCTGCGGGCGTTCAATCGCCTTCGGCGGTTCAAAGCTCAAAGTGAAAAGTCTAAAGCGATGAGCTGAGCAACGGTTGGTGAGCTCTTTGTCGAACCTTTGTCGAACCATTGTCGAACCAAGTCGAAGCTTAAAAAGTAAAAAAGTAAAGCTTAACGTCTAAAGCTCAAAGTTCAAAGTAAAAAGTGGAAATCCGAATAATTTATTGAATTTTCATTTTACAATACTCCGTTAAAAATTTTTAAAAACTGGTTATCAGAGTGTTAGTAAAATTATTTTGAATTTGCAAAATTTTGAATATCAATATATTGCGTCTTCGCGTCTTTGCGTGATTCTTAAAATTAACGGAC
>JAAXUD010000004.1 GCA_013336205.1 Lentimicrobium sp.
TGAAGGATATTATCCGTTCGATCGTTGACGATTCTGAATTCTTTGAAGTACAGGCCATGTTTGCTGCCAACATGGTAATCGGTTTCGCAAGACTGAATGGTAATTCTGTTGGTTTTGTAGCCAATCAGCCGCTTGTGCTGGCTGGTGTACTTGATGTTGACTCTTCCGACAAAGCCGCAAGGTTTATTCGTTATTGCGATGCTTTTAATGTACCACTTGTAACCCTGGTAGACCTTCCCGGATATTTACCTGGTGTTGATCAGGAGCATGCAGGGGTAATCAGGCATGGCGCCAAGGTATTGTACGCATACTCTGAAGCAACAGTGCCCAAAATGACTGTTATTTTGCGCAAAGCATATGGCGGAGGTTACATTGCAATGTGTTCAAGCCACCTCAGGGCTGATTTCGTATTTGCATGGCCAACTGCAGAAATCGCGGTTATGGGACCCGAAGGTGCAGCCAATATCATTTTCCGGAATGAAATTAAAAATGCAGAGAATCCTGATGAAATGCGTAAGCAAAAAATCAAGGAGTATAAAGAGAAATTTGCCAATCCTTACGTAGCAGCTGCATACGGATATGTTGATGCTGTAATTGAACCTGCCGAAACCAGGAATATGCTGATTCATGCCCTTGAAATATCGGCTGAAAAGGTTGAAATACGTCCGAACAAAAAACATGGTGTTCCACCTTTCTAATTTATACCTATGGAAGAAAACAACGATTCTCCTGCCTATAAAACACTGATTATCGATAATGTAAAATACAAGACCGTGCTGACAAAGAAATTTATGGCACGGAAAGTATATGAACCCATCGATTTTAACAAGGTGATTTCATTTATCCCCGGCACCATTCTTAAGATTCATATCAAAGAAGGCGCGAAGGTTAAGCAGGGCACCAAACTTCTGGAGCTTGAAGCAATGAAAATGGTAAACAACATTGTTGCGCCTGTTGATGGTGTAATAACCAAGATAAATGTTAAATCGGGAGATATGGTTCCCAAAAATTTCATATTAATAGAAATGAACTAAATTCCTGCTTAAAGAAAAGCCCGTGAAATTCATTCACGGGCTTTTTAGCGCTTATTACAAATTCAATTTAAAAAAAATAACTTTTAAGAAGTCTGGCCTAGAAATGCCTGATACTCCGCATTGCCTTCTCCTATAAAATCCAGTATTTCATCCCGCCCTTTCCCACTTTCGGCAGAGGTTACAAACATAGTAGGAAGTTCATCCCATTCTTCTGACAGTTTAGCCTTGAAAACAGCAATATTGGATGCCATTGTATTGGCGGTGAGTTTATCTGTTTTGGTAAAAACAATGGTAAAAGGCAATTCCTGTTCTCCAAACCAATTGATAAAATCCAGATCAGATTTCTTAGGTTCAATCCTGGAATCGACAAGAATAAAGGTATTGACCAGGTTCTGACGTTGTGTGAGATAACTATGAATCATCAGTTCCCATTTCTCTCTTTCCTTTTTCGAAATACGGGCATAACCATATCCCGGCAAATCGACCAGGTACCATTCACTATTAACCAGAAAATGATTAATCAGGCGGGTTTTCCCGGGGGTAGATGAAATCCGGGCGAGATTTTTACGTTCAAGCAAGCGGTTTATGAGCGACGACTTTCCGACATTTGACCTGCCGATAAATGCATATTCAGGCTTATCGGTCTTAGGACTCTTAAGCTGATCGGTGTTACTGGCAATAAATTCTGCTGATTTAATTATCATCTATTGCGGTATTGTAAGGTGTCGTTCAATTTTCATATCATAAATATCACCGATGGTGACAATTATCCCTGACTCCTCCACTAAACCAAAATCATCATTTATAGCTGTTCCAAAAAACCTCATGGTTGAAGATAGATTCATGTATGCGTTAACGAGTGGAGGAATATTCTCGCCCAGACCCCTTACCTGCTGAATTAACAACTTATAGTCCTTATCATAGACGTCATTGGGAAAAGCATTTTTCAGTGTTTCTTCATCAGTTGTCAACTGAAGTGGCTCTATCGGGAAAACCAGGTTGTCAGCATCAGCAAAGTATTTCTTCATAAAATAAAGAATCAGATCGCGTGCCTTGACATTATAGTCGGGATACATAGTAATTTTTCCAAAATAATACTTAGCATCAGGGTGTATCAGAATGATAGCGCCCAATCCATCCCAAATATTATCGAGTGAATACATCCCCTTGCGGATATTGTTGGTAGGTTGATAGGCCGGCTGAACAAAAGAACGACCTAATTCGATGGTGTAGGGCAGGTATTCATCCACAAACTTCTGTGAATATTTGAAGAGCTTGAAGGTTGGGGTATGGTAAGTTCCATCGGTATCCTTTTTCAGAAATTTACAATGAAGGTAACGATATCCGCCTACAATCTCCTGATCATCAGGATTCCAGACAATCAACTGTTCGAATGGATTATCGCAGGTATCATAATAATCAAGATCAACAGAAAGGCCTGTCCCACCACCTGCATCACGGAAAGTTATTTCCCTGAGTCTGCCAATTTCACGGGTAACATTGGGCGCATTAAAATGATTGCAAATATAGATCAGGTTGTTACCCGCATTAGTCTTTCTGATCAGTTTATCCTCAGTTAGTTCTTCCAGGAGCAAGGCCCGGTCAACCGGTGGAATTATATTTTCCATTTTTGAAAATTTTTAGTTAATCTGCTTTGAACTCCGCATCCGGGTCTGATTCCAGACGATAAACATGTTCACGTATCCTGGCCGCCCATTTGCTGTCGTTCATTCGCTTATCGAATATACTAACCGGAATAGGCTTTCCAAATGTAATCACTATATCCTTATTGTCCTGCCTTAACATCTCATCAACAAGAAAAATCATCTCAATATTCGCTTTCAACCTCAACCACTTACGAATATTCGCCAGATTGTAAAAGAAATTGGAGTTTCGGCCACTTATATGAACCGGCAAAATGTCCCGGTCAGATTTTTTCGCCTTGGATAAAAAGGTTTTTTTCCATTCCAGATCAATTATTTTTCCTTTGATTTTTCGGGAACACAAGCCGGCAGGGAAATATAATAAATTCTTTTCTGAAGAGAATGCCTCATTGAAGTATGCAATATTTTTGGCATTCGAACCATGCTTATTCACAGGAATAAACAATGGACGGAGATTCGGCAAATGCAAAAGAAAATCATTCGAAGGAACAACAATATCTCCTTTAGCTTTTCCAACCACATTCATAAGTGCCATGCCATCAAGCCCACCCAACGGATGATTCGAAACTGCGACAAAACGATCAGCCTGGCGTAGGTTATACTCTCCTTTTACTACAACATTTACCTTCAGTTCCTTAAGAACTTCATCTACAAACTCCAGCCCGAATTCATTGCGATGCCTGTATAGTGCTTCGTTCAACTCGTCCTGATGAATAACCCGTTTGAAATAGTTTATCAGGAATTTGGGAAGAATCTTAAGAAGATGTGGATTCTTACCAGCTATAACCTTCTCAATATCAATAAACCTCTCGCCCTGACCAGCTTCTTCCCTATCTGCCATAGTTAATCAGAATTATTAAACTCCCGATAATTTATTTTACAAATTTAGACATTTCCGCCCTTAGTATTGAGCAATAAGCTTTAAAATATGAGGGGTTCAGGGTATTTTGACCTTATATTCCACAAAATTGAAACATCGTAACATATACTACTTTGATTTTCAAGTATATAATATACTCATTTTTATGAAAACCCACTCAAACAGTAAAAAGTTATCAACATTGGTGGTAGAAAGTGGTAAATAGTGGTAAAACTGCATTATATTTACACCACAATTCTATAAAACCTATCATGGTAGAAATCATTGGCGTACATGACTGCAGAGCAGATTCCAAAGGGAGGCTGATGCTTCCTGCTGCGCTGAAGAGTCAGTTGGATGCCATACTTCCGGAAGGTTTTATTTTAAAACGAAGCATTTTCCAACCCTGCCTGGAATTGTACCCGCGATCAGAGTGGAACAGGGCTGTTAAGGGCGTAAACAAACTGAACCGGTTTGTAAAGAAGAATAATGATTTTATCAGGGTATTTATGGCCGGTGTTCGCGAAGTTGAACTTGACAATACAAGCAGGCTGCTGATTCCGAAAGATCTGGCTGTATTTGCCTCAATAACCAAAGATGTCGTACTGGCCTCAGCCCTGAATATGATTGAAATCTGGGACAAAGACAAGTATGAAGCCTCAATTAAAGAAAGCCTGACAGATTTTTCACAACTGGCAGAAGATGTAATGGGACTGATCAACGAAACCGAAGACTAAAGATGTACCACAACCCTGTACTTTTAAACGAATGCATTGAAGGCCTGGCCATTAACCCGGAAGGCATCTATGTTGATGTTACTTTTGGTGGGGGCGGTCACTCCCGGGCAATTCTGGAACATCTCACAACCGGCAGGCTTATCGGCTTTGACCAGGATTCTGATGCCATGCAAAACCTGCCCCAGGACGACAGATTTATCTTTATCAATCAGAATTTCAGATACCTGGTCAATTTCTTAAGGCTGTACAAATCCCTGCCGGTTGATGGTATTCTGGCCGATCTGGGTATATCATCACATCAGATAGATATGGCTGAGCGTGGATTTTCTACACGTTTTGATGCCGAACTCGACCTGAGAATGGACCGGAAGTCGGGGCTTACGGCCCGACAGATTGTAAATCAATATTCTCCGGATGAGCTGAAAAAAATATTTGTTGAATACGGAGAACTCAAGCATTCATTCAGAATTGCTCAACAACTGGTTTCGGCCAGAGATGCAGAGGAGATTACCACTACCACCAGACTGAAGGAAATATTAATGCCACTGGCAGAGCGGGGACGCGAAAACAAATTTTTCGCCCAGGTTTTTCAGGCACTCAGGATTGAAGTGAATGGAGAGCTTGATGCCCTGAAAGAAATGTTACTTCAGACAACAAAAGTGCTTAAACCAGGCGGCAGACTGGTAGTGTTATCCTATCATTCGCTTGAGGATCGTCTGGTAAAGAATTTTGTAAAAACAGGCAATTTTGAAGGAATTGAAAATAAAGATTTCTATGGAAATCTTCTTTCACCGTTTAAACCCCTCACCCGCAAACCATTAGTTCCAGGTGAGGAGGAAATTGCACTGAACGGAAGGGCTCGCAGCGCCAAATTACGAATAGCTGAAAAGAAGTCCGATGATTAAACCAAGAAATACCATACATAAGAAGCCTAAAGAAAAACCAGCTTCGAAAATTAAGTTTGGTTCTTTCACGATGCTGAACAGCAAGATGAAGGTTGGCAGGTCTGTATCAGGCTTTCTTGATGGGAAGTTTTTCAGTCGTGAAAACCTGGCTAAACAGATTCCTTTTATCCTTTTTATAACGTTTCTGGGGGTGCTTTATATAGCAAACTCCTACAATGCTGAAAAAACAATCATTGAAATTGGTAAAACAAAAAAGGAGATTGAGGAGCTAAGGTATGCTTACATCACCACCAAGTCAGACCTTATGTTTCACAGCAAGCAATCCGAAGTAGCGTATAAACTCAAAAATAGTGGTATCAAAGAATCATTGGTGCCACCGGTAAAGCTTTATCTGAAAGCCGAAAAATAACATGGACAGCAACAAAAGCGACATACTTAAAAAAGTATACCTGGTTTACCTGGCAGTAGCACTGTTAGGCATAGCCATTGTTGCTAAAGTGCTTTATATTCAGGTAGTTGAAGGAGATAAGTGGCGCGATCAGGCTAAAAAACTCAGCATTAAATATGAGAAAACCGAAGCGATAAGAGGCAATATTCTTGCTTCTGATGGCAGTTTACTGGCCGCTTCCATCCCTGTATTCGATCTCAGAATGGATGTTGGCAATACCCACTATAACGACGATTTCTTTTATGAAAATGTAGATTCCCTTGCACTATGCCTCTCCAATCTTTTTCAGGACAGAAGCAAACAGGAATACAAACAATTGCTGACCAGGGCCCGCAAGAACAACAACCGGTATCTGTTGCTTAAACGGAATATCACTTACACCCATCTTAAGAAAGTCAGAAAATTTCCCATTTTCAGACTGGGCAAATTTAAAGGAGGCATTATTGCTGAAGCACGCAACCGCCGTGAGCTTCCTTTCAGGTGGCTGGCATTCAGAACTATCGGATGGGATAAAGAAGGCAAAGACAACGATGTTGGACTTGAAGGCGCTTACAGTGGAATACTTGAAGGCGAAAGCGGTCAGCGGCTGATGCAGCGCATCGGAAGTGGGGCTTACCGGCCACTGAATGATGAAACTGAAATAGAACCTCAGAACGGGCATGATATCCTGACTACCATTGACATCAATATACAGGATGTTGCAGAAGATGCCTTAATGAGACAGCTTATTGTGAATGAGGCTGATCATGGCTGCGCGATTCTAATGGAAGTTGAAACAGGATTTATCGTGGCAATTGCAAACCTCGGTAAAAACAAAGAAGGCTTTTATGAAGAGAAATATAATTACGCTATAGGCGAGAGTTCTGAACCAGGTTCAACTTTTAAACTTGCTTCGCTGATATCAGCGCTTGACGAAGGACTTGTAAAACTAACCGACACGGTGGATACCCAGGGTGGATCAGTTCGTTTTGCAAATCGTATCATGAAAGATTCACACGAAGGCGGCTACGGCCGCATCAGTGTGCAGCGGGCTTTCGAACTTTCGTCGAATGTAGGCATTTCAAAAACCATCTATAAAGCTTACCGCGACAAACCTCAGCAGTTTATCGACAAGCTGTATTCAATGAGGCTGAATCAAAAACTTGGACTTGACATTCCCGGAGAAGGTAATCCGTCAATTAAGGATACAAAAAGCAGTATTTGGTCGAAGGTTTCCCTGCCCTGGATGTCCATTGGCTACGAGGTAGCTTTGACGCCTTTACAGACATTGGTTTTTTATAACGCTGTGGCTAACAATGGCAAAATAGTCAAGCCCCAGTTTATCAAAGAAATACGCCTTGCAGGAGAAGTCGTTCAGACTTTTGAGCCGGTAATTCTTACCGAATCAATTACAAAAAACCCGGAAACACTTCCCCAGGTAAGGAAGATGCTTGAAGCAGTGGTTGAAAAAGGCACTGCAACCAATCTGAGGAACCCTGTTTATAAAATCGCCGGCAAGACCGGAACTGCGCAAATTGCACAGAACAATTCAGGATACAATAAATCAAATTACAAAGCATCTTTTGTAGGCTACTTCCCTGCTGATAATCCAAAGTATTCGTGCATCGTAGTGATCAACAACCCTTCAAAAGGTGTGTATTACGGCGGTTCAATATCAGGCCCTGTATTTAAGGAGATCGCTGATAAAGTCTATGCAACCAGGTTAGATCCGGAAAGAAAACCAGCTGACAGCCTGCCGGGTACGCTGCCGGTAATCGCATCAGGCTGTATGAAAGATCTCGAGACAATTATGAAAGAAATCAATGTGCAGTGGAGAACAGATTCAACGCCATACGAATACGCTACCCTGCACGGAACTGACAGCAGTCTGAAAATAGAGCCAAGAAAAATAGCTGAATTGCAAATCCCTGATGTAACAGGCATGGGAGCCCGCGATGCAGTTTACCTGCTTGAATCTGCTGGTCTGAGAGTTCAGATAAAAGGCAAAGGGCAGGTAAAACGGCAATCAATACCTGCCGGGGCTAAAGTTAAAAAAGGAAGCAATTGCATTATTGAACTGGGATAAGAGAAAACCATTGAAAACACTGAAAGACATACTCTATAAATGCAGGATAAACCGGGTGGTAGGAGACACCGGCACCGGTGTGAGCAGCATTGCATTCGACTCGCGGAAAGTTGCGGGCGGTAGCGTATTTATCGCAGTAAAAGGCACCCAGACTGACGGGCACCAATACATTGATCAGGTTATCAAATCAGGCGCCGTTGCTATTGTTTGCGAAATTATTCCATTTAATATCCAGTCAGGAGTTTGTTACATCGAAGTCCCTGACAGCAGCGAAGCCCTTGGAATCATTGCATCCAATTTCTATGAAAACCCATCGGCGTCTCTTACCCTTGTGGGCATTACAGGCACCAATGGTAAAACGACCACAGCAACCCTGCTTTACAACCTGTTTCAAAATCTTGGCTTTAAAACAGGACTACTTTCCACCGTCAGGAATATGGTCAATCAAAAGGAGGTTCCTGCAACCCATACAACACCTGACCAGGTTGAATTAAACAGGTTGTTACGTGAAATGGCTGATGAAGGCTGCGATTATTGCTTTATGGAAGTCAGTTCGCATTCGGTGGTTCAGAACCGGATTGCCGGCTTAACTTTCAAAGGCGGGGTATTCACCAACCTGACACACGACCACCTCGATTTTCACAAAACCTTTGATGCCTACCTGGCAGCAAAAAAACGATTTTTCGATATGTTGCCATCCGGAGCATTTGCGATAGTAAACATCGATGACCGCAATGGCAAAGTGATGGTACAAAATACAAAGGCCGGCATTAAGACACTCGCGTTAAAAAACCAGGCAGATTTTCAGTGTAAAATTATAGAAAATCATTTCGATGGACTGCTGCTCAATATAAACGGCACCGAGGTCTGGTGTAGATTGGTCGGAACCTTTAATGCCTATAATCTGCTCAGCATTTATGCAACCGCTGTGATGCTGGGCATTAGCAGTGAAGAAAGCCTGACAGTCCTGAGCAAACTCGAATCTGTTGACGGAAGATTTGAATATTTCAAATCACCTGAAGGTGTGGTTGGAATAGTTGACTATGCGCACACGCCGGATGCACTCTCGAATGTAATCGGAACCATAAACAGCATCAGGCAGGGCGCAGGGAAGCTGATTACCGTTGTTGGTGCAGGTGGCGACCGCGACAAAACCAAACGTCCGCTTATGGCTGCTATTGCAGCCGAAAACAGCAGTCTTACCATACTGACAGCCGACAATCCAAGGAGCGAAAACCCGGAAGATATCCTGAACGATATGCGCGCCGGTGTTACCGTTGACCGGAAAAAATACTGCCTGGTTATTTCAGACAGGAAAGAAGCGATAAAAACGGCCTGTACCATGGCTCAGGGTGGCGATATCATATTGGTAGCCGGTAAAGGACATGAGACTTACCAGGAAATAAAGGGTGTAAAACATCACTTTGATGACCGCGAAATACTCAAGGAATGCTTTGGTATAGAAAAATCAGAAACAGGACTTTAAAACCAGGGAAATATGCTGTATTATCTGTTTGATTTACTTGATAAAACCTATGACTTTCCGGGAGCAGGGATGTTTCAGTACATTTCGTTCAGGGCAGCACTCGCTATTATTACTTCACTAACTATTTCACTCCTATTCGGCAAATCGCTTATCAACTACCTGCGCAATAAGCAAGTAGGGGAAACAGTCCGCGATCTCGGGTTGGAAGGACAGAAAGAGAAACAAGGCACCCCAACAATGGGCGGACTCATTATTCTGGCCGCAATTGTAATCCCTACCCTGCTTTTCGCAAAATTGAACAACATCTATATAATTCTCATTCTGGTTACTACAATCTGGCTGGGATTTATAGGTTTTCTTGACGATTATATCAAAGTCTTCCGCCATGATAAAAAAGGGCTGGCTGGTAAGTTTAAAATACTGGGGCAGATAATTATTGGTTTGGTTGTAGGATTTACGCTTTATTTCCATGATGGGGTTGTTATCAGGGAAAAGATCGCGCAGACCAGTTCCAGGTCAGTCAGCAATCTAAGCGAATTTGAAAGCTCAACCAATCACGCTAACAAATTCTCACGCGTTACCAAAAAATCAACAAAAACAACCATCCCGTTTTTCAAAAACAATGAATTCGACTATGCCATTCTGCTGAAGCCCTTTGGCAAAAAGGCAATGAATTACGCCTGGCTGATTTTTGTCCCGATAGTTATACTTATCATCGCAGCAGTCTCGAACGGCGCAAACCTGACCGATGGCATTGATGGTCTGGCCACCGGAACATCGGCAATTATCGGAGTTACACTAGGCATACTGGCCTGGGTATCGGGCAACATTGTTTTTGCCGACTACCTGAATATTATGTACCTGCCCAATACCGGGGAGCTCACAATCTTCGTAAGTGCTTTTGTAGGCGCCTGTGCCGGCTTTCTCTGGTACAACACCTTTCCTGCCCAGGTTTTTATGGGTGATACCGGTTCACTGGCACTTGGAGGAATAATCGCTGTGTTGGCTATCATGATCAGAAAAGAGCTGCTAATTCCCATTCTCTGCGGAATTTTCTTAGCAGAGAACCTCTCAGTGGTATTACAGGTAGCCTATTTCAAGCGAACCAAACGCAAATATGGCGAGGGCCGCAGAATATTTAAAATGTCTCCCTTACATCACCATTTTCAAAAGCTTGGCTATGCTGAACCCAAAATCGTACAAAGGTTTTTTATAGTTGGAATAATGCTGGCAGTTTTCACAATCATCACATTGAAGATCAGGTAAAATGCAGATAAATCCCAGGGTAGTGATATTGGGCGCCGGTGAAAGTGGAGTTGGCGCCGCACTGCTTGCCAAATGCAAGGGGCTTGGGGTATTTGTATCTGACAATGGCAAAATAAAAGAGATCTACAGAACTACACTTGATTCAGAGGGAATTGATTATGAAGAAGGAGGCCACAGCGTTGAAAAGGTGCTGAATGCCGATGAAATAATAAAAAGTCCGGGAATTCCTGATACAGCAGCTATAGTTCAGCAAGCAAAAAACAAAGGGATACCGGTGATTTCAGAGATTGAATTTGCAGCAAGGTATACAAAGGCTACCAAGATTTGCATAACCGGGAGTAATGGAAAAACAACCACCACCATGCTTACCTATCACCTTCTGAAAAGTGCGGGACTGGATGTAGGAATTGCCGGTAATGTTGGGAAGAGTTTCGCATGGCAACTGGCAACGCAGGATCATGAATATTTTGTACTTGAGTTAAGTAGTTTCCAGTTGGATGGAATGTTCGGTTTCAAGGCAGAAATAGGCATATTACTGAACATCACACCTGATCATCTTGACAGGTATGAATACAGTTTTGAAAAATATGCCGAATCAAAAATGCGCATTACCCGCAACCAGACAGAAAATGATGCTTTCATTTTTTGCAGCGATGATGAAACGGTCAGCCAACTGGTGCATAACATGGAATTTAAGCAGAAATGCTATCAGCTCAGTATAAAAGAAAAAATTGAACAAGGCGCATACGCGGATAACAAGAAAATAATATTCAACATAACAGGGGGAAATTTCGATATGACATTAGAAGAACTGGCCTTACAAGGCAAGCACAATATCTACAATTCAATGGCAGCAGGGGTTGCCGCCAATCTGGTCGGACTCAGGAAAGAGTCGATAAAACAATGTCTGTCCGATTTTCAGAATGTGGAACACAGGCTTGAATTCGTGGCCAATATCCATGGAATTGAGTTTATTAACGATTCAAAAGCTACCAATATAAATTCAGTCTGGTATGCACTTGAAACCATCAATAAAAAAATCATCTGGATAGCCGGAGGTATCGACAAAGGGAACGACTACACCAAACTGTTCGAACTTGTAAGAACAAAGGTGAAAGCCATTGTTTGCCTCGGTAACGATAATGAGAAATTGATTGATGCATTTAAGGATAAAGTTGAATACATCAGTGAGACATCCTCGGCAGAGGAAGCTGTAAACGTTGCCTACTACCTTGCACGCAAAGGTGATGCGGTGTTGCTTTCACCTGCCTGTGCCAGTTTTGACCTTTTTGAAAATTACGAAGAACGTGGTCAGAAATTCAAAGATGCTGTTAAGGCTTTATAATAGACACTAAAGATGAGGGCAATTCTGAATAATATTAAAGGTGATAAGGTGATATGGGCCGTTGTGCTATTGCTGTCAATTTTTTCAATTCTGGCAGTTTATAGTTCAACGGGCACACTTGCTTACAGAAAACACGCAGGCAATACTGAGTATTATCTGCTGAGGCACCTGAGTATTCTCCTTTTCGGATTTGTGCTCATGTATTTGTCACACCTTGCACCTTATAAATATTATGCCCGGATTTCTCAACTTGCAATTTATGTATCTGTTCCGTTGCTTGCTTACACCCTGTTTTTTGGAACCAACCTGAATGAAGCCAGTCGCTGGTACACCTTACCCCTGATTAACATAACATTCCAGCCATCCGACTTTGCAAAACTCGCCCTCATTATGTATGTCGCCAGGTTATTGGCTAAAAAACAAGACGATATTAAAGACTTCAAAAAGGGATTTGTCGCAATTATGATACCGGTTGTAATCATTACAATTTTGATTCTGCCAGCCAATTTCTCTACTGCCGCTATGATTTTTACCACTTGCCTTGTACTTATGTTTGTAGGGCGTGTCAGGTTCAGATATATTGCCATTCTTATCGGGATAGGAATAGTCAGCCTTGCTTTATTAATATTGATTGCAGTTAATATGCCTTCTAGCCTTAGTAAAAGGTTCGGAACCTGGCAAAACCGAATTGAGAACTTTAGAAGTGATGACAGTGAAGCGAATTTCCAGGTAGAACAAGCGAAAATTGCAATCGCGACCGGCGGCATAACCGGAAAAATGCCCGGCAACTCAACGCAAAAGAATTTTCTGCCCCACCCCTATTCTGACTTTATTTATGCGATAATTATAGAAGAATATGGCCTTATCGGCGGAATAATCGTGGTTATACTCTATCTGACGCTCTTTTTACGGGCAGTGAAGATTGTAATTAAAAGTCCGCGGAATTTTCCGGCATTTCTCACATTCGGCGTTTCATTCAGCCTGGTTTTCCAGGCAATGGTGAATATGATGGTTGCAGTAAATATACTTCCGGTTACTGGTCAGACCCTACCGCTTATCAGCATGGGTGGCACCTCAATCTGGTTCACAAGTATATCCATTGGTATTATTCTAAGCGTTAGCCGCGAAATTGAATTGACACAGGAAAAAGAAATAACTCCTAAAAATGTTGAACATGTCGTCGCCTGAGATAAGAGTGATAATCAGCGGAGGTGGCACCGGGGGACATATTTTCCCGGCCATAGCGATTGCCGACGCTATCAGACAGGCTGAACCGGGCGCTAAAATACTCTTTGTCGGAGCAGAGGGTCGCATGGAAATGGAAAAAGTTCCAGCTGCCGGCTATGAAATAAAAGGACTCTGGATTAGCGGCTTACAACGCAGCTTTTCATTGAAAAACCTGTTGGTTCCTCTTAAAATAATTCACAGCAGTTTAAAAGCCCGGAAAATTATTCAGGAATTTAAACCTGGCGCCGCCGTAGGTGTAGGAGGTTATGCAAGCGGCCCAACAATCAGCTCGGCTGCTTCAATGGGTATTCCCACTATTCTCCAGGAACAAAACTCATATCCTGGAATAACGAATAAGATGCTGGCAGCAAAAGCAAAAAAGATTTGTGTTGCCTACAATGGCATGGAAAAATACTTTCCGGCCGAAAAGATCATAATCACCGGTAATCCGGTAAGGAAAGATATCACTAATAAAAAGGATCTCCGCAATGAGGCGCTCAGTTACTTTGGCCTGGATGGCGCTAAGCCTGTTATTCTCGCGGTAGGAGGCAGCCTGGGTGCGCGCACTTTAAATCTGAGTCTTCAGTCCGGATTGAAAAAACTGGTTGATAACAACATTCAGCTTATCTGGCAAACAGGTAAATCATTTTCAGAAATTGCCGGAATATCAGTTGAGCCCTTTGAGAAAGCCGGAATTAAGCAACTGCCATTCATTTCGCGCATGGATCTGGCTTATGCTGCCGCCGATATTGTGATCAGCCGCGCCGGTGCCATTGCCATATCTGAACTTTGCATTACGGGCAAACCCAGCATCCTCGTTCCTTCACCCAATGTTGCCGAAGACCATCAAACCAAAAATGCCATGGCGCTGGTTTCACAAGAGGCCGCAATACTGGTTACTGATGCCGAAGCTCCTCAAAAGCTGGTAGATACTTGTATTGCGCTAACAACAGATAAGCCGGGAATGCAGAAATTAAGCAGAAATATTGCAAAACTGGCTCAGCATGAATCGGCTCAACGAATTGCCGGAATAATTCTTGAATGTATCAAAACTTATAAAAAAGCCTGAACTGTGGATATCGGAAAGCTGAAAGTCGTTTATTTTCTGGGCATCGGAGGCATTGGTATGAGTGCACTGGCCCGGTATTTGAATAAAGCCGGCAAAATGGTTCATGGTTATGACAAAACCCCTACCCTGCTCACTGCTGAACTTGAAGCTGAAGGGATGACAATCCATTATGAAGACCGTACAGATCTGATACCCGAAGAAACTGACCTGGTAATTTATACCCCGGCTATCCCTGCCAACTTTGGAGAATTCAGGTACATTGTTGAAAAAGGATTTACCCTGGTCAAAAGATCAGAACTATTGGGCGCGATTACCAACACCAAAACAACCATGGCAGTTGCGGGTACCCATGGAAAAACAACGGTGACCACCATGCTATCGCATATCCTTTACTCAGCTAAAGAAGGATGTACATCCTTTCTCGGTGGTATCGCGAAAAACTATAATTCGAATCTTCTGCTTAATCCGGAAAGCCGTTTTATGGTTGCCGAAGCCGATGAATTCGACCGTTCATTTCTCAGGCTCTTTCCCTGGCTGGCAGTAATAACTTCAGCCGATGCAGACCATCTTGATATTTATGGCGATCATCAGCAACTGCTCGACTCATTCGCAGATTTTACCTCGAACATTCATGAAGGTGGTTTTCTTTTGGTAAAGAAAGGGGTAGAAATCCCGGATCAGACTAAAAGTGGTGTAACCAGGTTTTCTTATTCCATTGCTGACCAGGCAGATTTCATGGCCGAAAACCTACGGCTCACAGATGGAATTTACAATTTTGATCTTAAGACCCCGGTCAAAACAATCATGGATCTAAAGCCAGGATTGCCCGGATTATTTAATGTTGAAAACAGTATAGCCGCAGCTTCAGCGGCCTGGTTGGCCGGGTGTTCAGCTGAGGAAATCCGCTTTGGAATCAATACTTTTGAGGGTGTTAAAAGACGATTTGACCTTCGGATTAACAGGCCTGGATTTTTGTATATCGATGATTACGCGCACCATCCCGAAGAACTTAAAGCCTGCATCGGTTCGGTAAGAGCTTTATACCCGGAAAGACATATTACCGGAATTTTCCAACCTCATCTCTACACACGGACCCGCGATTTTGCCGAGGGTTTTGCCAGCAGCCTTTCTATGCTTGACCGGGTAATCCTGCTTGATATTTATCCGGCAAGGGAATTACCAATCGAAGGCGTTTCGTCAGCTATGCTGCTTAAAAATATAACAACTCCTGATAAACAACTTTGCACAAAATCAGAAGCACTCGAACTACTCAGCAGAGAAACACCCGATATTCTGCTCACACTGGGTGCAGGCGATATTGATCAGCTGGTGGCTGAAATTGAGGTTTTATTCAGTAAAAAGGAAACAAAATGAGGCGGATACTGAGTATTGTTTTCTGGATTGTGATACTTGCCGGCGTTACCAGCCTGTTTATATTCTCAAATCATAAACAGGATGAAGTGGTATGCCCGAAATTTGAAATCGATGTTGACTATGGTAATGCACCGGTATTGGTAACCCAGGGAAATATAAGGCAGCAGATCACCGACAACAAAATAAAAGTACGGGGTAAAGCACTGGGCCAGATTGAGGTTGAGAAAATTCAGAAATTATTCGATAACGATCCCTTTATAAAAAAAGCGGCAATTTCGATCGGAGTTAATGGAATAGTTAAGGCTTCCATTAAACAAAGAAACCCCCTGGTTAGAGTTATTGACCAGAAGGGACAGCAATTTTACATTGACGAAGAAGGTTATCTGATGCCGCTAAGCCCTGATTTTCCGGCCAGGCTTATTATTGCCAGTGGAAATATCAGTCCAATCGGAAAAATCAGAAAAAAAGGAAAGAATGAAGAAAATATAACTCCTTACAAGAAATTACCAGTTGACCTGCAGAAAATTTATATTACTGCATTGTCATTGCGAAATGATATATTCAACAATGCACTTATAGAACAGATTTTCATGAATGAATCGAAGGAAATTGAGTTGATCCCAAAAGTAGGACGGCAATCAATAATCCTTGGAGATACCACCTTCCTTTCTGAGAAACTGAAAAATCTGAAAATCTTCTATACTGACGGCATGAAAAATACGGGTTGGGATACTTATAAATCCATTAACCTGAAATTCCGGAATCAAGTTGTATGTTTAAAATCAGAATAAAATGGCAACATCAGAAATAATAGTCGGCCTTGACATAGGCACAACCAAAATTGCAGCCATAGTCGGGCGACGAAACGAGAATAATAAAATCGAGATACTTGGATTTGGGAAAACCGAATCTATCGGTGTTAAAAGAGGTGTGGTGGCCAACATTGAAGACACGGTCCAGAGTATAAAAGTGGCGATAAAGCAGGCCGAAGCAGGTTCTGATTCAGATATTGCAACAGTAAATGTGGGCATTGCAGGCCAGCACATAAAAAGCATTCAGTACAGGGGATCAATTATCAGACCAAACGCAGACCTGGAAATAACACAGGCTGATATTGATGGTTTGAATGAGAACATGTATAAACTGGCGATAAACCCCGGCGAAGAAATCATTGATGTTATTCCCCAGGAATACACCGTTGATGGTGAAATTGGCATAAAACAGCCCAAAGGAATGCTGGGCCATCAGCTGGAAGCCAACTTCCATATTATCACCGGACAAACAATGGCGGCTAAAAACATTTTTAAATGCGTAAAAAAAGCCAACCTTGAAGTCGATTCACTCCTGCTCGAACCGCTGGCTTCAGCCGAAGCCGTTTTGAGCGAAGAAGAAAAAGAAGCCGGAGTTGTTTTGGTGGATATTGGTGGCGGCACAACCGACATCGCCATTTTTCAGGATGGAATCATCAGGCATACAGCCGTTATCCCATTTGGCGGCGACATAATTACAGAGGATATCAAAGAGGGCTGCACCATCATCAAGAAACATGCAGAGGACCTCAAAGTGAAGTTTGGTTCAGCACTGGCCAGCGAAAACCGCGATGAGGAAATTGTTGCCATTCCTGGTTTGCGTGGACGCGCACCAAAGGAAATTACCCTGAAAAATCTTGCCAGCATAATCCAGGCAAGAATGGAAGAGATAATTGAGCACATTTACTTCGAAATAAAGAATTCGGGCTATGAAAAGAAACTCATTGCCGGCATAGTACTCACCGGTGGCGGTGCACAACTTAAACACATCACACAGCTAACCGAGTTTATTACCGGCATGGATACCCGTATTGGATACCCCAATGAGCACCTGGCACCCGGCGTACCTGAAGAGATGGCCAGCCCCATGTATGCAACCGGTATAGGATTGGTAATCATAGGTTTACAGCGCTATGAAAAGGAGCTTTTGAAGACTGAAAAACCAACAGTGAAAGTGAAAAAGCAGGGACGTTTATCCTTTTTTGACGGTATAAAAAAGTTTTTTGAAGAAGACGGAGAGAACTAAGATATTAACAAAACGCCTGTTAATAAAAACAGCTATTTAAATGACTGCCAAACAACAATATTGATTTAATTTTAGGAGACCAAAAATATGCCAGATATGCTCAAATTCGACTTGCCAAAAAACCAGTCGTCCATCATAAAAGTAATCGGTGTCGGAGGCGGTGGAAGCAACGCTGTAACGCACATGTTCAAGCAGGGAATCCGTGGAGTAGACTTTCTGATCTGCAATACCGACTGCCAGGCCCTTGAAACCAGTCCTGTTCCTGTTAAGGTTCAGCTTGGTGACAAAGGACTCGGTGCGGGCTCAATTCCTTCGGTTGGAAAAGACGCTGCCACCGAAAACATAGATGACATCCGGAAAATATTACAATCCAACACTAAAATGGTGTTTATCACTGCCGGAATGGGCGGTGGAACAGGTACCGGAGCTGCTCCTGTAATCGCAGCACTTGCCAAAGAACTGGGAATCCTGACCGTAGGTATTGTTACCCTGCCTTTCTCATTTGAAGGCCGGAAACGTATTCAGCAGGCGCGCGCCGGCATTGATGAGCTGCGCAAATCTGTTGATACACTCCTCATTATCTGCAATGATAAACTTCGCGAACTGGAAGGCGACCTGAAACTCTCAGATGCATTCAACAAAGCTGATAATATTCTGGCAGTAGCTGCCAAAGGCATTGCTGAAATAATTACAGTTACCGGTTACATTAACGTTGACTTTGAAGACGTTAAAACAGTAATGAAAGATAGCGGTAAAGCCATTATGGGTTCAGGGATGGCTGAAGGTGAAAACCGTGCGCTTGAAGCAGTGCAGATGGCCATGACTTCTCCCCTGCTTGATGATGCCAATATCAGGGGTGCCAGCAATATCCTGCTCTATATCTCTTCCGGAACAGAAGAAATTACACTGGATGAAGTAATGGAAATTACCGATTTCATTCAGCATGAAGCTGGTTCAGGTGCTGATATTATCTGGGGAAATGGTACTGATGAAACCCTTGGCAACAAAATCAGCATAACGCTGATAGCAACAGGATTCGACTCTAAACAAAAAGATCCGGCTGAAAATCACCGGCCCGATGTAATCGTTTATCCCCTGAATTCTACCCCGGTTGATACTCAAAAACCGGCTGAACCGGCAAGACCAGCGCCTGCTCCTGTTGAAGAAATAAGACTAATCAACAAATTGCACGAGGAAGAGAGAACAGAAAATCCTGAAAAAAAAGAGGAGAATATAGCTGAAAATTCCCGCACTTTTACTTTTGAGATTAATACAAAACAATCTGACGGATCTACAACACGTGTTGAAGATAAGCCAGCAGATAATTTCGTCTTCACACCGGTTAAACCGGCACGTCAACCTGAACCAGGTTTTGATTTCCTGCGTGATTACCACCCTGACAAACTGCAGAACAGTGATGATGAGGAAGATGCACTGCGACAGGAAGAAAGAGCCAATGCACGCTTGGCAAGACTTAAAGAAGTCAGCATCAAAGTGAATACTCCCGAAGGGCTGGCCGAACTTGAAAACCAACCTGCTTATCTTCGCAGAAATGTCGAATTAAGAGAAACCCCTGCATCAGATAGTTCAGAAGTTTCAAGGTATTCTTTATTTAAAACCGAAAATAAAACGGTTGAAATGAGACCCAATAACTTTTTGCATGACAATGTAGACTAATCGGGGAATAAGAGCATGAGCCTGACTGACAGAATAAATGACGATATAAAGAAAGCAATGCTTGCCCGTGAAAAAGACAAGCTTGAAGCATTACGGGCTGTGAAATCGGCGCTGCTGCTTGCCATGACAAGTGAAGGCGGTGGCGAAATAACAGAAGATACAGAAATTAAAATGCTTCAAAAGCTGGTAAAGCAACGACGCGAAGCTGCAGATATTTATGCAGGCCAGAACCGTGCTGACCTTGCAGATGTAGAAAAATTCCAGGCAGAAGTAATTTCAACTTATCTGCCGTCGCAGCTTAGCGCAGATGAACTCAGAACCATTATCAGCCAGATTATCTCCAGCACCGGTGCTTCAGGCATTAAAGATATGGGAAAGGTTATGGGAACCGCTTCCCAGCAACTTGCCGGTAAAGCTGACAATAAGACCGTTTCATTAATTGTTAAGGAACTACTTGGACTATAACTTTATAGAGATCCCCCATCAAAAAGGCTGCTTTCGCAGCCTTTTTCTATTTATGTCAATTATTAAATAGAATGTTCCCATAATTTTAGGTAAAATAATTATGCACCTATGACTACTATTTAAACAAATTATAAATTAATAAGTATGAAATTACATTCAATTTTTTATAATTAAATTAGCCCAGTCATTTGTGAAGCTATCAACAGTCCTGAAACTATTGCTTTTTGACCATTCACTGGATTTTAATGGATATATCCATCTTAC
>JAAXUD010000674.1 GCA_013336205.1 Lentimicrobium sp.
CTGGCTGAAATCCATTTCCTGGTCCTATATCTTCTTCATGGCTGCTATTGGCACCGGTTGGCTCATCTTCCTGAATTTCTTCGTGTTTAAAGAACCGGTACGTGAAAAAAATTCAAAGCCGCTGGGCATGGTCTTCATCGAAATGCTAAGTATACTGAAGGATTACCGCTTTTTCCTGATGCTGTTGATTTACAGCGGCTTCTGGATCATGTATTTCCAGGTGTATGATTCCGTATTGTGGTACCTGACCGAAAAGATCGACATGTCACCGTTCAATAAGGTCATCAATTCATTCCTTGGCCTGTTCGTGAATAATCCGGACTGGAAATTTGAGGCTGAACATGTAACAGCCATGAACGCCGGCGCCATTATCCTGTTGCAGATCCTGGTATCCAGCATCGTGAAAAACACCAAAGTGCTGCCCACCATGATCTTTGGGATTGCCCTGGGCTCAATTGGCATGGGGATGCTGGCCATTGCGCCGAATCCCTGGATCTTCCTGATTTCAATGTTTGTTTTTACCCTCGGGGAGATGATTGCCCACCCAAAATTCATTTCCTATGTTGGCCTGATTGCCCCTGCCGATAAAAAAGCAGTATACCAGGGCTATTCTTTCCTTTACGGTGTGATCGGCAGCGGGGTTGGCGGAATTCTCGGCGCTTTCCTGTATGTTAAGTTTGTGGAAAAGATGAATAACCCGCCACTCCTGTGGATTACCTTTGCCATGATCGGTGTGCTGACCATCATCGGGCTGCTATTGTATAACCGGTTTATCGTGAAGCGTTTGAAATTCAAAAACTGACCCTATCTCTTTTAAAGAAAATTGATATTAGCACAATTTTTTTCATGCTGTTCAAATTTACCACAACGCTTTGCAGCTAAAAGAAGTTGGCGATTTCGGAGCATAAAACTGCCTGCCAGCACTGAACTTGATAAGAAACAAAAAGCTTCATTTAGTTAATGTACCGCCAATTTCTTTTGTTTTCTAATTTTCCTGGTTTACTTTGTTGTCTTTACGCTTGCAGCTAGCGGTCGGGATACTCAACATAGAAACCAAATAAAGTTAATTCATAAAATGTAAAGGCAAAAGACCATACAGTATACAATTGGATTGCGAAAAATTTAAATGCAAGATTATAAGCAAGATCACACAGAATTCCTGGGAATAAAGATTTTCTTTTTCAAAAACGCCTTGAACCTGTTGAAAAGATTCTTGCCGTTTTTTTTCAAATAATCGATTCCCGCAAATAATCCCGCTACCAAAAGAAGGAAGCCAACTATTGTCAACATAAATTCAAACCCGCCACCTGCAACACCAGCTTTTGCAAATGCCTGATAAGATAGTCCAAAAAAAAGAACTTGCCCGATTACAATTACTTTTTTCATTTCACCGGGTTTTAATCGCAGTTAAAGGCACATAATATTTTCGCCAATCGCAATAAAATTTAATGTCAATCGACCTTGTTAAATCATCTTAGTTAATCTCCTCAATCTCTGATAATTTCCAGGTCTTATCAAACCATGGTTCCAGCGGACCATAAAGACGGAATAAAGTATTCCACCCCTTGCCAGGAACCGTTTGTATCCAGTTATTTTCTTTTCCTGCAGGTGCTATAGGACCAAAGTAAACATCAACAGAACCATCCTGGTTTGTTATTAAATTCTTGTTTTGGCTCGTAACCATTGGAAATTTTTGGTCAGTCTGAAGCATGGAACGTGTTTGATTATCATACAAGATAACCGACCAGAAATCTTTAGCAGGAACATTAGGTAGAACATGAAGCCTGTAATTCTTTCCACCGTCCAATGGATTGCCTTTGGAGTCTACAATACCTACAGCATATTGAGAACCCTGACCAACCATTTTTGCCTCCATGGCAGGGGTTACGCCCGTGGCATAGAAGTAGAAAAATGCAGATGCATCTAAATACCGAACTCCCGGTTGCGACTCAAACTTATAACCTCCAAGCCACTGACGCCAGGTACTATTCGGATAATAGAATGCCTCGGGTATACGACTTTGATAGGTCAGTGTACGAGCGGTTGCATCACCAACTAATGCCGCTTCAGTGAGTATTTTTTTCATGCGTTCATCTGGTGTAAAAGGTTTCCCTTTTTCGATACCAATCGAAGCGAAAAAGCCAAGGGTAACGGGGTCCATTGACTCAACAGGTTCATTTTGAACCACAATATCCAGGTAATTCCAAAAAGTATAATCTGCAGGGGCAATGGTACTGAAGTCCTTTTCTGAAACATTGACAAAAGTGTTTGCTGCCGGATTTCTTGCTTGTGTTAAAGGATAAATTTTTGTCAGTTTTTTCAGATTTTCAATCGCAGGGGCAATATCACCATTTACCGGGAAATTCCTCCAAACGAGTATTGACTCAAACGTAGGAACATTTACGACCATGTAACCATCTGGCACATCACCTTTGTAACCGGGAGGCAATAACAGATATTTCCCTCCTTTGCCTTTATCCGGTCCCAC
>JAAXUD010000160.1 GCA_013336205.1 Lentimicrobium sp.
CCTCCATAAATTTACTGATCGGACGCCACGAGGGCAAAGAACAACTCAGTATTACGGTAATGAGGGAAAATGTTTCTATCCCCAATGTCGCTTTTTCAGAAATGCTTGATGAAACTACAGGCTACATCAAGTTAACAGGTTTTACCCAGAACTCTGGCAAAGAAGTTAAAGACGCTTTCATGAAACTGAAGGAAAACAGTGGGATGAAAGCACTGATACTTGACTTGCGCGATAACGGCGGCGGTCTTATGAACGAGGCGGTAAGTATTACCAATTTATTTATAAAAAAGGGCGAATTGGTTGTAAGCACCAAGGGTAAATCACCCGACAGGAATAAATCATACAAAACATTTGTGCAACCTATTGACCAGGAAATACCTATTATTGTCCTGGTAAACAGTTACAGCGCCTCAGCTTCAGAAATTGTTGCCGGAGCGCTGCAAGACCTCGACAGGGCTGTTATACTGGGCGAACGGACTTATGGCAAGGGCCTGGTTCAGAACATTATACCCTTAACCTATAACACCCAGATGAAGGTTACGGTTGCTAAGTATTACATACCAAGCGGTCGTTGCATTCAGGCTATTGATTATGCTACCCGCGATAGTCTGGGATTTTCACGTGCAATTCCTGATTCACTGATCAACAGTTTCAAAACCAGGGCCGGAAGAGAAGTTTTTGATGGCGGTGGCATTGTGCCGGATATAACAGCAGAAACGCCGGAAGTAAGTAATATTGCGATCAGCCTTGTAACCAAATATCTCATATTTGATTTTGCGAACCAATTCAGAAAGGAACACGATTCTATACCTGACCCTAAAGAATTTGTTATAACAGAGGAAATTTATAACGATTTCATAGCCTGGTTGCAAAACAAGGATTACGATTATGTTACAAGAAGTGAGCGAATGCTTTCCGATTTGAAAAAGGTTGCAGAGAAAGAGCAATATTATGACGAATTGAAAACTGAGTTTGGAATGCTGGAATCCAAGATGCTGCATAACAAGCAGGCAGACCTGATGAAGTTTAATGAAGAGATAAAATCAATGCTGCGCAGTGAGATAGTTTCCAGGTATTACTATCAGAAAGGAAGAATTAAAGCTTCCCTGACGGAAGATAAAGAAATTTCAACTGCCATCGAAATTCTAAAAGATTCAAAAACTTATAAAGCCATACTGGACGGAACCAGTAACCTCACCAATACAAAATCCTGAGATATTATATGGGTGCGATTTCTTTAAATATACCCATATTAAGGAACATCAGAACTGATGTTTCATCATTAATGTTTTATGCTTTGATATTGCTTGCCATCTCAATTCCACTTTCGGAATTTGGCATGAGTATTTCCCAGTTTATTTTACTTGGTTTATGGATTCATGAAGGAGCAGATTTTTGTGCTCATAAAAAACCGGGACAGAATGGTCTGCTTAAGAAGCTTAACAGTTATTTCAAAGCAATCAGGGTTAATGTTACCGGTAAATTCAGGATGATACTAAATAATCCTGCGTTGCTTATCGTAATTTCCTTTTACCTGATGCATGTTGCCGGGCTTCTTTACACATCAGATCTGAATTATGCCCTCAAAGACTTAAGGATTAAGTTACCATTGTTAAGTTTGCCGATCATTATTTCAACTTCTGTTGCTCTTTCATCCCGCAAACTGAACATATTACTGATATTCTTCACTTTGGCTGTTTTTGCCGGGACAGTTGCAAGTATTTGGGTTCTGTTATCCAGGCATATCAGCGATCCACGTGAACTCAGCATTTTTATTTCACACATCAGGTTTGGGCTGACTATCTGTTTCTCCATATTTATTCTGCTCTATTTTCTTTATAAAAACCTTTTTCCGAACCGATTTCAGATTGCAATCATCTCTTTGGGCATAATTTGGTTTTTCTTTTTCCTGATTATCCTGGAATCAGTTACCGGACTGGCCATTACCGGCCTGTTGCTTTATATATTCGCACTCATCAATTCATACCGGATCAGGTCATGGTATCTGCGATTGATCGTAATGATTCCGGTTGCACTATCACCGGTAATTGTCACCCATTATTTAATGAAACAATTCCGGGATTTTGGCAAGGTTGAGACAGTAGATTACAGCAAACTCGACAAGTATACCAGTTTTGGCTCCCCTTACGTTCATGACACCTGTACTTACGGAATTGAGCAAGGGAGATATGTTGGTATTTATCTTGCCCCGGCCGAACTCAGGCATGAATGGAATCAACGCAGCAAACTGAGTTATGACGGCAATGATAAAAAAGGGCAGGTTTTAAGTTTTACACTCATACGTTTTCTCAGTTCGAAAGGACTCAGAAAAGATGCGAATGGCGTAAGGAGTCTTACCGACAGAGAAATATCGCTGATTGAAAACGGAGTTGCAAACTATGCCTACCTTGAAAGCTTCAACCTCAGAACCAGGGTCGATCAAATGGTAATGGGGTATACTAATTACGTAAAACATGGCGATCCTAACGCCTCCTCGTTAATGCAAAGAGTCGAATACTGGAAAACATCTGCCTATATAATAAAAAAGCATTGGTTAACCGGTGTTGGCACGGGCGATCTGAACGAGGCATTCAGAAATGCTTATCAGGAAATGGGATCTAAACTTAGTGATGTTTTCCGCAACAGATCGCATAACCAATTCCTTGCTATTTTCGTCGCCTTCGGAATCTTTGGCTTAATCTGGTTTCTGTTTTCCTTATTTTACCCTGCTTATAAGACAGGCAGGTACAGCAGTTATTACTACATAGTTTTCTTTACCATCATTTTTATGTCTATGCTCACGGAAGACACCCTTGAAACGCAGGCTGGTGCCACCTTTTTCGCTTTTTTCAATGCATTGTTACTTTTTGGTTGTAAAAGAGAACCTGAAAAGCAGGAATAGACAACAGGAAGAGGCTCCCTGTCGATAATATTCCTACATTTAGCCTTTGAATCCAAACTACCGGAAATGATAAACAAAGAACTTACGATTAAATATTCAATAACTGACAATGCCGGGGATCTTGAATCAGGGGACAAATTATTGCTTGATAAAGCAAAATCAGCGGCGCAACATGCCTATGCCCCTTACTCAGGTTTTAGGGTTGGCGCTGCTCTCAGACTAGGAAACCAGGAAATTATAACAGGAAACAACCAGGAAAACGCGGCTTATCCTTCGGGATTGTGCGCAGAAAGGGTGGCTATTTTTGCCGCTTCCTCACAAAATCCTGATGCGATAATTGAGTGCATTGCCATTGCTATTGACACTGATTCAGGCAAAGTAACCGAGCCGGTACCTCCCTGTGGCGCCTGCCGCCAGGTTATTGCTGAATATGAGATAAAACAGGGGAAAGAAATCAGAATAATATTTTCGGGCGAAACCGGAAAAATCGTTCAGGTCGAGAGTATCAACAGTCTGCTTCCTTTGTCATTCAATTCAAACAATCTGCAGCACAAATAGCCAGGGTTATCGTTTATCTAATTGCAATTTTGACTTAAATTCGTTTATTATAATGCCATTCGGTTGAAAACGGATAGAATAAATGAAGTAAATAATGAATAAAATCAACTTTCACCTATAGAATTATGAAAAAACTACTCATATTATTTCTTGGCTTTATACTTATGGCCTCCATGACCAGCGATATGCCTGCCTATGTTATTTATAATGCAAAAGGCAAATCCGTGGATTTTGACAAACTGGTGAAAGAAGCATCCGGGGCAGATGTTATTTTGTTTGGCGAATTGCATAACAATCCAATCAGTCATTGGCTGCAACTCGAACTAACCCGATCCCTGTACAAGCTGAAAGGAGACAAATTAGTTCTGGGAGCCGAAATGTTTGAGGCGGATAACGCGCTGATTATAAAAGAGTTTCTTGAAGGAAAAGTAAAAGATAAAAATTTTGAAGCAGAGGCAAGGTTATGGCCAAATTACAAAACAGACTATAAACCGCTGCTTACGTTTGCCCGTGACAGCAGCCTTGCTTTTATTGCAACCAATATACCCCGTCGCTATGCATCGCTGGTAAACCGGGAAGGATTTGAAGGGCTTGATTCACTCGATGCTGAAGCAAAAAGGTTTATTGCACCACTTCCAATCGCTTATGACCCGGAATTACCAGGTTACAAAGGGATGCTGGAGATGATGGGCAGCAGCAGTCATGCGAATGAAAATCTACCGAAGGCCCAGGCTGTTAAAGATGCTACCATGGCTTATTTCATTTCACAGAATGCCAAAGCCGGAACCACCTTTATTCATTTTCATGGCACTTACCATTCTGACAATTTTGAAGGTATCGTTTGGTATCTGAAAAGATTAAACCCCGATTTAAAAATCCTGACTATTAATTCAAGTGAGCAGGAAAATACAGGTACACTGCTTGAGGAAAATGAAGGAAAGGCTGATTTTATTATAGTTACGCCATCCACAATGACTACAACGCACTGATCTTAATGATGTGAGAATAATATCATTTTAATCTGAACATCTGCTATGGCAGGACAGTAAGCTCAGGTGGCCAAAAAAGTGTAATTGAGATTAACAACAAAATTCCAAAGCATCACCACCACAATAGCCAGTAGTTTGGCAAAGTAGAAGTTCAGTTTTGCCCTGGAAACCAGGAGATACAAAACCAGGGTACTTATAAGCAATCCTATGGCAGAGATAAAAAGGAACCTGCCATACTCGACAACCACATCGGGATTATTGCTGTTAAAAGTCCATACCCTGTTCAGATAATAATTACTGCTGGCTGCAATCGTGAAACCGATGGCATTACTGACATACTTCTGAATTTTCAGCCATTCCTTGCAAACGTAGGTAAACCCAAAGTCAACGATAACGCCTGAGAATCCAACGATTCCGAATTTGATAAACTTGTATCCGACTTCCCGGGTTAATATATCAACCATTACTACTCACAGCAGACGCGCTCCTGTTGCGTTTATAACTGAATAATTAAAATTTCCTTTTTACCATCCCTCAGCACTTCCACATTAACGGTTTCCCCTGGTTTCAATTTTCCCAGCCTGCTCATATAATCATAAATATTACCAACAGGCAAACCATTGATCGCAGTAATAATATCACCTTTCAACATACCGGCCTTTTGTGCCGGTCCGTCCTTGCGTGTTCCTTCAACCTTCATGCCACCTGAAGTTTCTGCGCCTGAAACATCGGGCATTATCCCCAGCGTAACTTTAAGGTTGCGACCATAATGACCGGCTTCTTTGCGGCTGCCCGATTCTTTGAAAACAGGAGCCGGACTCAGGCTGGTCAGTTCAGTAATTAGATCAGCAGAAAAATCAACAACGCTTACAATGCCATCATAATTGATGCGCGAAGCCAGATCATCAGGTGTATGATAATCTTCATGCGCACCAGTTGTAATAAATAACACGGGAACCCCTTCGCCGTAGAATGCAGCATGATCAGATGGTCCAAATCCATCGGGGCTTCTCTTAATTTCAAAAGGGCGATCAGAGGAAAGTAAGTTCAGCAACGAATCGGCCACAGAAAATGTACCGGTGCCGGAGATTGTGACAGTAGGCGCTTCAGTTTTCAAACGACCAACCATATCAAGATTAACCATTCCTTTGATCGATTTTAAATCAACCGGACAATGACTTACGAAGTATCTGGATCCCAACAGGCCCATCTCCTCGGCACCGAATGATACAAATATCAAACTTCGGGATGGACGATTGGCTTCAATTGAAAAATATTCCGCCATCGCGATCAGGGCTGCAACGCCTGAAGCATTATCGTCAGCGCCACCGTGAACCGCATGCACATCAGGAACCCTGGAGCCGGAACCGCTGCCTCCCATTCCCAGATGATCGTAATGAGCGCCAACAACAATATATTCATTTTTCAGTGATACATCCTTACCAGGGATCAGCGCCACTATGTTACGGGTGGTTACCTTGCGCCGAACCACATCAGTAGTTGCTTTAACGCTGGTTTTAGTTTCAATTTTCAAGGGGGTTTTCGCAGCAATCATTGCCTTTTCAATTGAGTCAACGGCCGATGGTTGCAATCCAAGAATGACCGAAGCTAATTTTCTGGAGATACTGATAACCGGGAGCCCGGCGTCTGAAACAGTTTTGTCAAAGGTAATATCGATGGGCTGATCTGCTTTGTCAATTGAAGTGGGTGAAACCAGCAGAATACCGGCTGCCCCCTTATCACGGGCTGTCAATGCTTTTGACCGGTCTGTGGCCATTGGAATAAAGGCGCTGTTGGCATTTTCGGGCTCAGGATCACCACGAAGCACCAGCACCCACTTATCTTTAATCACAGATCCGGCATAGTCGTCCCAATTCAGCTCACCACTGCTTCCTGTGATGCCAAAACCAGCAAATACTACGCTGGCATCGAGTGTGGTATTTGAAGAGAATGAGAAAGGTTGAAAATCCTTCCCTGCTTCAAAACTTGTATTGTTAACAGTAAATCTGTTGTTTTCACCACTTTTAACTTCAGCAATTACACCAAAATATTGAAAGCCATTGTTTTCAAGCAAAGTAGCGCCACTTTCTGAAAACTTATCACGAATAAATACTGCGGCTAAAGAATCGCCTTCAGTGCCGGCTTTTCTGCCGCCTAATTCTTCAGAAGCTAAATAAGTGACAGCAGTTTG
>JAAXUD010000161.1 GCA_013336205.1 Lentimicrobium sp.
CAACCAATCTTGTGGCTTATATTTCAGAATATGAAGAGGTTGCTTTGGTTGATCTGGATGTGGAAGAACCCAATTCCGGTCTGTTTTTTACCGGTGAGCTCATCCATTCAGAATACAACCTCAAAATGATACCCCAATGGGACGAATCAAAGTGCACACTGTGCGGTATTTGCCAGAAAATCTGTAATTATCACGCGCTAATTCAACTTGGACCATCTATCATTGTTTTTCCTGAATTGTGTCATAGCTGTTTTGCCTGTTCTGAATTGTGCCCGGTTGATGCCCTGCCCATGATTCCGAAGAAAACCGGAACCCTGCAGGACTTTCATTCCGGTAACCTTCATTTTATTGAGAGCAGGCTTGATATCGGGGAGGAGCAAGCGGTTGCTACTATATCCAAAACAAAGAAATACGCGGCAAAGAATTACGGTCAGGTGCATATTACAATATTCGATTCACCGCCCGGTACATCATGCCCGGTAATGGAAGCGGTGAAAGGTGTGGATTTTGTGATTCTGGTTACTGAACCGACTCCTTTCGGACTGCATGATTTAAGCCTTGCCGTTGAAACCACGCGGGCGCTGAAAAAGCCCTTTGGTGTTGTTATTAACCGATATGGAATTGGCAATGATGCCGTAATTGATTATTGCCAAACTGAACACATACCCATCCTGGCAAAAATAGCCAACAGCAGGAAAGTTGCTGAATTGTATTCGACAGGGAAGTTGATTTATAAGGAGATCCCTGAAGTAAAAACGGCATTGCAGGATATTCTTGACTATTGCCTGAATAATATTGAAGGAGGCCTGAAATGAAAGAAATAGTTGTGATTTCAGGTAAAGGTGGAACAGGGAAAACTTCGGTAACAGCTGCATTTGCCGTTTTGGGCGGGCTTGATGTCGTAGTTGCCGATTGTGATGTGGATGCCGCTGATATGCACCTGTTAATGAAACCTGATTTTGAGTCAGCCGATGATTTTTATAGCGGAGAGCTTGCCATAATAGATCAAAATAGTTGTATCAGGTGTGGAAAGTGTGAAGAGGTATGCAGGTTTGATGCTATCACTGTGACAAACAGACAATACATCATTGAACCGATGAGTTGCGAGGGCTGTGGCTATTGCGCACGCATTTGTCCTGCAGTCGCTATAGTAAACAAAGAGCGCCTTGCCGGGAAATGGTTTATTTCAAACATAAAAACCGGAAGCATCATGGTTCATGCCCGTTTGGGCATTGGTGCCGACAATTCAGGAAAACTGGTAGCAAAAGTCAAGAATGAAGCCAAAGAAATTGCA
The DNA here is from genome assembly GCA_013336205.1 of Lentimicrobium sp. GTDB lineage: Bacteria > Bacteroidota > Bacteroidia > Bacteroidales > Lentimicrobiaceae > Lentimicrobium. Next base: position 1,295 of record JAAXUD010000161.1, read on the forward strand.
CTTGAGGAACGAAAAGAATATATACTGGTCGATGGTTCTCCAGGGGTCGGGTGTCCGGTAGTCTCCTCACTTTCAGGAGCTAATTTTGTTGTGTTGGTTACGGAGCCTTCTGTTTCGGGTCTTCATGATTTAAAACGGGTGTATGAGCTGGTGAAAAAGTTCCACATCAAAGCCGGTTGCATTATTAATAAAGCCGATATCAATCTTGTGAAAAGCGCTGAAATAGTTCAGTTTTTATCAGAGGAGGGCATTGTGCATATATCAGATTTGCCCTATGATGAAAACTTTACCAACGCGATGACTCATGGTCAAACCATTGTCGAGTTTGATAATGGTCTGTTGAAAGATCTGCTGGTTGAAAGTTGGGAGAAAGTTAAACAATTGGCATCCGGGGTTTACTGAATAGTGAAAAAAACCTACCAGGTTTTCTTCTAACCTGTTAGGTTTTGATTGAGAAGAAAGAAGTAAGAAGTAGGAAGAAAGAAGTAAGAAGTGGAAGTGGAAGTTGGAAGTAAGAATTAAGAAGTAAGAAGGAGAGAGGAATATGTCTCTTCGTTTGCTTTTTGGGCGGATAAAAAATGGATTTTTCCATAACAGGGGGGTCATTTTAATGACAATATGTCAAATTATTATTGACATCAATAAGAAAACAATTTAAGATAAATAAAATGAAAATAGCATTTACATCTGACGGAACAAGCTGGGATTCAATGATTGACCCACGGTTCGGCAGAACAGAATACATCGTATTGTACGATGAGGAGAGTCAGGAATTAAGCGCTGTAGATAACAGTTCTGTAAAAAATGAAGCGCATGGGGCGGGGACGGCAACCTCGCAGCGGATATTTGAGTTGAAACCCGATGTGCTGATTACCGGAAATGGTCCGGGCGACAATGCCGCAACGGCACTGAAACATATTGAGATGAAGATACTGGTGAATGCCCATGGAATGACACTCAGACAAGCTTATGAACATTACCAGACCGGTGATCTTAAAGAACAATAGAGAAATGAGAAATCAACATAAGGGATCCGGGAGAACACATGGCGGTGGTTACGGATCGGAGGGCAAAGGTGGCGGAGGCTATTGTGTCTGCCCGAAATGTGGCTATTCTGTTGCACATGAAGCTGGTATTCCTTGTAAGACAATGTTTTGTAAGGATTGTAATGTTTCATTGCAACGTAGCGAAACGCCCGGAAAAGATACCGGCGCATCTCAGGAGCTTGCGCAAAATGAATCACCCGATGTGATAAAACCCGGCATTCAGTTTCCGCGGGTCGATTCAGAGAAATGCACTGCCTGCGGCATCTGCATCGATATTTGTCCAACAGGAACCATCGTTGTGGAAAATGGTAAAGCGTTTGTAAAAATTGATAATTGCAGGAATTGCAGGATTTGCATAAAAGCATGCCCTGAAGATGCATTTATACTTGAATAACCAACTTTATGGAAAACATTATTTTCGGACCAGTCCCTTCACGACGCCTCGGTAAAAGCATCGGTATCAATAACATTCCGCATAAGGTTTGTTCATACTCCTGTGCTTATTGCCAGGTTGGTAAAGCAGATATAATGCAGGTTAATCGCCAGGAGTTTTATCTTCCGGATATCATTGTCAGGCAGTTGGAGTACAAACTTAATTGTCTTTCACAAAGTGATTTCCCGGATTATATAACCCTGGTTCCCGATGGCGAACCAACCCTTGATATCCATTTAGGTGAACTAATTTTAAAGCTGAAATCCTTTGGACTTCCGGTGGCGGTTATCACCAACAGTTCATTGCTGAGTCAGACAGAAGTTCAGTCTGAGCTCATGAATGCAGATTATATTTCATTAAAAGTTGATACCGTTAATCAGACCTCCTGGCGAAAAGTCAATAAGCCACACAAAGACCTGAATCATAGTATAATATTGCAGAGCATCCGTGACTTTTCTCAAACCTTTAAAGGTACTCTGGTCACCGAGTCTATGTTGTTGAAGGACATCAATGATTCTGATGAAGAACTGGAGAGGCTTGCAATATTTCTGTGTGATGTAAAGCCTGAAATTGCCTATATCGCCATTCCAACGCGTCCGCTGGCATTTGGTGGTATTTTCCCGGCTGATGAGGCTGCGGTGGCAATGGCGTATGAAACCTTTACCAGGTATAAGCTGAATGCAGAATTGCTCACCGGTTATGAAGGGAATGCATTTGCTTCCTCAGGGAATTTTGCTGATGACATACTGAGTATTACCGCTGTTCACCCTATGCGAAAGGATGCTGTAATGGAATTAATGACTAAATCAAATGCTACGGAATTAATCTTGAATCAGTTAATTGAAAATGAATTAATAGAAAAAGTCACCTTTAATAATCAGGATTATTTTCTAAGGAAATTCAATTCAGACTGAGTAACAATGCTGAAAAATAGAACAGAATGAGCGGCTACATTCATTTATACACCGGAAACGGTAAAGGTAAAACCACTGCTGCCATCGGACTTGCTGTAAGAGCAGTCGGGGCCGGTAAAAGGGTTTTTATCGCCCAGTTCGTAAAAGGTATGCATTATGCTGAACTTGATGCATTAAAGCGCTTCCCTGAGATCGAACTGAAGCAGTTTGGACTTGACTGTTTTATTGTAAACCAGCCAACAGAAAAGGATATCAGCGCGGCAAGAACCGGCTTACAGGAAGTCGCCCGGATTATTTCCGGAAATCAATTTGACCTGGTTATACTGGATGAAGTATGCATTGCACTCCATTATCATCTGTTTGAAGTTGAGGAGCTTATAAGTATATTGAATACCAGGCCCCTGGAAATGGAAATCGTAATGACAGGTCGTTATGCGCCGCTGAGGCTTTTTGAAGTGGCCGATTTAATTACCGAGATGAGAGAAGTGAAACACTACTATTCAAAAGGAGTAGAAGCAAGAGAAGGAATTGAATTTTAAATGATTATTAACTAAATATTTACTCAATGAACACTACTGACAAAGGTTTTAACACCAAATTAATTCATGCAGGCGCTTTTGAAGATGAATTCGGGAGCGCTACTGTGCCAATTTACCAGTCATCAACATTCAGATTTAAGAGTGCCCAGGATGGGGCGGATTGCTTTTCAGGAAAAAGCGATGGGTATATCTATACCCGTATTGGAAATCCCACCATCAATGCACTAGAGCAAAATATTGCAGAACTTGAAAATGGCTTTGGTGGCATCGCTACCAGCTCCGGAATGGGTGCCATCAGCAGTGTTTATATGGCATTGCTGGGTGCCGGAAGCCATATTATCAGTTCCGATGCTGTTTATGGTCCGGCACGGGGAGTGCTTGAGCAGGATTTCTCCCGGTTTAATGTAGAAGCCAGTTTTGTAAACACTTCAAAAACAGAAAATATCCTGGCGGCTATCAAGTCAAATACCAAAGTATTGTATATCGAAACACCGGCCAATCCTACCATGGAGATAACGGATATTGTTGCCTGCGCAAAAATTGCCAGGGAAAACAACCTGATTCTTGTGGTCGACAATACTTTTTGCTCTCCATACCTGCAAAAACCGCTCGATTTGGGTGCTGATGTGGTACTGCATTCAGTCACCAAATTCATCAATGGTCATGCCGACATTGTTGGGGGTGTAATCGTTACTAAAGGTCCTGAATTGTATAAAAAGATCCGCCATTCTATGGTTTACATGGGTTGTAATATGGATCCAACGCAGGCATTTATGGTTATCAGGGGCGTAAAAACACTCGCCATTCGCATCGACAGGGCCCAGGAGAGTGCCATGAAGGTTGCTGAATTCCTGCAATCGCATCCCGATGTAGCCTGGATTAACTATCCGGGCTTAACCTCACACCCACAATATGAACTGGCGAAAACACAAATGAAAGGTTTTGGTTCCATGATGAGTTTCGGTCTAAAAGGCGGTTACGAAGCAGGCAGAAAACTCATGGACAATGTTCACCTCGCAATTCTGGCTGTTTCGCTGGGTGGTGTTGAAACCCTGATACAACATCCGGCCTCTATGACACATGCGGCTGTTAGTAAGGAACACAAACAGGCTGCAGGAATAACAGATGATCTGGTAAGGTTCTCAGTTGGTATTGAAGATGTTGAAGACATCATTGGTGATTTAAAGCAAGCGTTGGAAACAATTTAATAAAACAAAAATGAAAAAAGCAGATGTATTAATAATTGGTGGAAGTGCAGCCGGAATGGTTGCTGCAGTTACCGGAAAATCATCGTGGAACGATAAAAGTTTTATCCTGGTTAAGAAACAGAAAGACATGATGGTGCCTTGCGGGATTCCCTATATTTTCGGAACACTAGAAAGCAGTCAGCAGAATATTATGCCGGTTGATGCTGCATTGGCTAAGGCTGGAATTGAATCGCTGGTGAATGAAGTTGTTGCCATTGATAAGGAAGCTAAATTTGTTACACTCGATGATGGTGAAAAGATTGGGTATGATAAACTGGTTATTGCCACCGGCTCTACTCCCGTAAAACCGAAGTGGCTGAAAGGTGCTGATCTGGATAATGTATTTGTTATCCCAAAAGACAAAGAATACCTTGACATTATGAAAGGTAAAATAGACGGATTAAAGAAAGTTGTTGTAATTGGTGCCGGTTTTATCGGAGTCGAATTTTCTGATGAACTTAGAAAAAATGGCCATGAAGTATGGCTGGTTGAAAAGGAAAAGACTATTCTTTTTTCAGCATTTGATGAGGAAATTGCTTCAAGGGTAGCTGGAATACTTGAAAATCGCGGAGTAAAAATTATTACTGCCAATGGCATAAGCGAAGTTATCGGAACTTCAAAAGTGGAAGGGGTAAAACTTGAAAACGGCGAGGTGCTTGAAGCAGATGCCGTTATTCTATCGATGGGTTATCGTCCAAATTCGGAACTTGCTGCCAAGTCAGGCATCTTTGTTGACGAAAGTGGATTTATTGCGGTTGATGAATACATGCGCACCCACGTTAAAGATATTTTTGCTGTTGGCGATTGTGCTCAGAAACGCGATTTTATCACACGCAAGAGGGTTCCTACCATGCTGGCATCTACTGCCTGTGCCGAAGCCCGTGTTGCTGGCATGAATCTTTTTAATATTCATGTTGTTAAAACCTTTAGTGGTACCATAGGTATTTACTCAACAGCCATAGGCGAGTTTGGATTTGGAACCGCCGGATTAACGGAGAACCGGGCTGATGAAGAGGAGATTGCGGTTGTAACCGGAATTTTTGAAGGCGTTGACCGTCATCCGGGAAACCTGCCCGATACCCATAAGCAGATGGTGAAACTTATTGTTGCCAAATACTCGGGCGTTATAGTTGGTGGTGAAGTAATCGGAG
>JAAXUD010000162.1 GCA_013336205.1 Lentimicrobium sp.
TCACTTCCGGAAATTAGCCTCTATGAGTCGGACAATCAAATTTATATCCATTGTGATCAGACTGAATTATTGCCTGAATCATTTGAAGTATTGAATGTTACCGGGCAAGTAGTTGGTAACTATACTATTGAAAATAGTTCATCAGCAATTATTTCACATAATCTGCCGGCCGGACTTTACTTTGCCGTATTTAATACAAAACAAAGGCCTCAGGTTTATCGTTTTGCAGTTGCAAAGTAGATAATTGTTCTGCAAAGGCGATTGAGCTCTGTTTTATTTCAATTGTTTTACTTCTTCAAAGAGACAGGCAGGGCCCTGTGAATATTTTGAATCTTATTGCTGATAAAATATCAATCGGCTGTTATCACCGGGAAACGATAGCCCTTCCCGGAAAAGTATTCCAGGAACCCCGGCAATGCGTAAAATAGCCGGTCAGCTGCTTTAATACTGTCGTGAAAAACAACTATGCTGCCATCGGTGGTATGCTGAATGGTATTCTGTAAAACATCCTCAGGGCTTGTTTCCTTGTCGAAATCACCACTAAGTACCGACCACATAACAATCCGGTAGGCAGGTTTTATAGCGCGAATGAAAGATGGTTTGATGCGACCATAGGGTGGGCGGAATAAGCGGCTGTTTACCAACTGATTACATAGGTCAATATTGGCCAGGTACTCAGGTAGCGGCGTTTTCCAGCCACTCAGGTGATTAAAAGTGTGATTACCTGCGGCGTGGCCGGCGTCAATAACCTGCCGGTATAGCTCAGGGTGTTTCTGAACATTGTCGCCTACACAGAAGAAGGTAGCCTTTGCCTGGTATTGCTCAAGAATTTCCAGCACCCGGGGCGTAATTTCCGGTACCGGCCCATCGTCAAATGTCAGGAAAATCTCCCCTGGCCGGTCAGGGATATCCCAGGTCAGGTTTTTGCGGGTGAGGCTGCGGAGAATTCCGGGCGATTTTGAGAGATACATTGGAAAGTAAAAAGATAAAAGTAAAAAGTAAAAAGAGGATTTCGTAAATAGTCATTCCTCGTTAAAACTCCATTCTCACTATACAAGCTTTAAATCGTCATTATTCATTACTCATTCGTAAATCGTCATTCGTAAATCGTAAAATCTGAAGTCTGAGGCAATCTTCATTCTTCATTCTTCATTCGCACTTCGTCATTCGTCATTCAAATCATCGTTTCCCGGTAAACTGAACATACTTCTCATACTGGTTTTCAAGTTCTGTTCTTGCTTTCTCAGCCAATTGCTGGTTTTTATATTCACCGGCTACAATGCTTACACGATTGAGTATGGCCAGGGCCTGTTGCATTTCAAAGTCAAACTGGGGAACCTGTTTTGGTTTAAAACTGAAATAGTAATTCAGATCTTCTGAATAAAGGTCAAACAGATGATTAAGCAGGGCATTTCCTTTTGTTGTTTCTCCGGCTTTATAATAAACCTCAGCAAAAGGCAACAGGAAGAAATCAAATTTAACCGACTTGTCAGGGATAATTTCAAGACAGCGGTCACATACAGCAGCGGCTTCCTTGTTTTTACCTTCCAGTATGAGCTGCTCAGCGAGTCGTCCGAAGTTGGTGCGGAGGTTTGAAACCATGCGACGATTGGTTTCGTCCAGGTAAACGCCTGGTTTCTCCATATTGCCATAAGCGAAAGTGTTCATCAGCCTGTCATAGAGAATGGCTGAGTTTATATGGCCGATGGAATTCTCATTGCCTGGCTTTTTAACCGGAACCAGTCTTAAGGCCATTCCTTCCAGCCTCAGGTAATCGTTTAACCCGATGTAGGAACTTTCTCCTGCGGTTGTTGAAAAATAAACCGGCCGCTCCCAGTTATTATGGGCCAGTAAATCCAGCACCATCAGGTAACTCTTGGTAAGCATACTCCTGTTGATGGTCCACGTGAGTGTATCTACGATATAGGCTGCGTCCTCAGGTGGAACCGTTCCGTTTTTAACAACTGTTGCAGAGTCAACGCTGATGCTGAAGCGATTTGATGGAATATAATCAACCAGTCCGATTGAACTGTTCACCTGTAAGGCTTCTGGTTTACTATGGATGATGTCGAAGAGTTCTTTAAGGTCTACCGGATCCGGAAGCCTTTTGTCGGCAGAGAGGTAAACGACTTCACGTGTACCGGATTTAAACTGATCGTAATCCAGGCTGAAAGGAACCGGCGCTGAGTCGTAGACTTTACGCTTCATCTGGCCGATGTACCAGTCGGCATTCAGCAGGCTGAGGTTTACTACCCTCACGTCTGTTCTGACGCCTTCCACATCCTGAATATACCAGAGCGGGAAAGTATCATTATCACCCATAGTAAACAAAATAGCATTGGGCGCGCAGGATTCAAGATAATTGCGCGCCATTTCCCGTGCAGTATAGCGGTCAGACCGGTCATGGTCGTCCCAGCCTTCTGATGCCATTATTCCGGGAACGGCAGCAAGGCAAATAACAGTAGCTGCAATCGCTGCGACTTTCCGGTTCAGAAATTTTTGCAGAAGACTTATGAATGCGGCAACACCGATGCCTATCCAGATCGCAAAGGCATAAAAGGAAGCGGCATAAGCGTAGTCTCTTTCGCGGGGTTGATAGGCGTATTGGTTAAGGTAAACAACAATAGCAATTCCTGTCATGATAAACAGCATAACGACAACCAGGGCGTCGCGGGAGCTGCGGTTTATATGCCAGATAAGACCGGCGATTCCAAGCAGGAGCGGGAGCAGGAAAAATCTGTTGCGGCCTTTACTTTCCATGCTTTCAGGCAGGTTTTTTTGCGGTCCGAGTCTCATTTCATCAAGCCAGTTTATCCCACTGATCCAATTACCGTCAAGATCATTGCCAAAACCCTGTGAATCGTTTTGTTTCCCGGCGAAATTCCACATGAAGTAACGGATATACATGTACTGCAACTGGTAAGCATAAAAAAACCTGAGGTTTTCACTGAAGGTTGGCTTGAAAACAGTTTCTGGTTCACCATCCTGGTTTGTAGAGCTAACCGGTGTGCCTTTTACATTTGCCCATTTTTTGTAATTGTCTGCGTGCGCTTGTTCAATGCCGCTCCACATACGCGGGAAAATGGTCGTAAATTCCGGATCATACACCGGTTCCATGTCTTTTTTGGCATCAATAATTACATAGCTGCCTGATGCAATGTCCTTCTTGTAAACCGGGTTCCCATCTGTACGGTCAACTACCGGAGCATTGTAATACGGACCCTTCAATAAGGGCCAGTCTCCGTACTGTTCACGGTTAAGATACGAAAGCAGGTTGATGGCGTTGTCAGGTTGGTTTTCGTTGATGGGTGTATTCGCATTTGAACGGATAATCAGCATAAAAAAGCTTGAATAACCAATCAGGATAAATGTAAAAGCCAGCACTGCCGTATTCAGGATAAGTTTCTTTTTTCTGGCTGTGTAATGCAGGCCCCAGACGATTCCTGAGATCAGCAGTATGAAGTAGATAAAAGTGCCTATGTTGAAGGGTAGTCCTAAGGTATTTACAAAAAACAATTCGAAAAGCCCTGCAAGTTTAACAATCCATGGGATGATTACACTCATAATCAATCCGAGCATTACAACAGAAACAATAAGGGCCGTGAGTATTCCTTTGGTAGTTGGTTTGTATTTTTTAAAGTAGAAAATCAGTGTAATCGCAGGAATGGCAAGCAGGTTAAGCAGGTGGACCCCGATGCTTAGTCCAATCATAAATGCAATCAGTACAATCCATCGGATTGAATGAGGCTGGTCTGCTGCATCTTCCCACTTGAGCATTGCCCAGAATACAAAGGCTGTAAAAAAGGAAGACATCGCATAAACTTCGCCTTCAGCAGCTGAAAACCAGAATGAATCGCTGAAAGTATAGGCCAGTGCCCCAACCATGCCACTGCCAATAATGGTAAGTGTGTCAGAAAGCTGTGGATTGCTATCGGCTTTTACCAGCTTTTTCGTCAGGTGAGTTATGCTCCAGAAAAGAAAAAGGATAGTAAACCCGCTACTGATGGCCGACATAGCATTAACCATAAAAGCCACGTTGGCATTATTGCCAAAAGCGAAAAGTGCGAAAAACCGGCCAATCATCTGAAAAAGAGGAGCTCCGGGAGGGTGCCCCACCTGTAGTTTAAATGCGGTGGCTATGTATTCACCACAATCCCAGAAACTGGTGGTTGGCTCAGCAGTAAGCAGATAAACGGTGCTGGCCAGTGCAAAAATAACCCAGCCGGTAATGTTGTTAATTCGCCTGTAAAGGTTCATAAAACTAACTTTTTATTCGTGAAACCCCTTTGAAGGAATGTGTTGCGAAGGTAGTAATTTTTTTTGCGGTGGCCCGATCAGTGGTGCGAATCAAAGATGTTCTTTTTAGCAGGGTTTTGTAAAAACAGGATTGACTAAAAATCAACTGCTTTGGACTGAATATTTTCCAGGAAATGATTTATAAAATTGTGATTAATTGATTTTTTGAATGAACCGGGCCTTCAATGCTGTTGTTTACATACAACTAAAGGGTTATTTGTTATATTGTATGGTAACAGGCAAATGAATTTCAAAGGCAACAATTTTGTATCTTTGCACCTGCAAATCAGAAGATCTTATATTACTTTAAATTGTTGTTTATTATGAAGAAACTTGTGTTGTTGCGCCACGGCGAAAGTGAATGGAATATGTCGAACCGTTTTACCGGCTGGACAGATGTAGACCTCACCGAAAAAGGGGTTAAAGAAGCTCATGAAGCTGGAAAAGTCTTGAAAGAAAATGGATTTTATTTCGACCTGGCTTATACCTCATTCCTGAAAAGGGCTATTAAAACACTTAATCTGGCGCTTGAAGAAATGGATCAGCTGTGGATACCGGTCTTGAAAAGCTGGAGGCTGAACGAAAAGCATTATGGCAATCTACAGGGGCTCAACAAAGCTGAAACAGCCGCTAAATACGGCGATGCCCAGGTTTTAATCTGGCGCCGCAGCTATGATGTTCCACCGGCACCATTGGCAGAGTCTGATGAACGCAATCCTCGTCTTGATCCCCGTTACAAAAATGAGAATCCTGAATTAATCCCTTTAACCGAGTCTCTGAAGGATACAGTTGACCGTATGGTTCCTTATTGGGAAGGCGAAATCCGTGAATCGTTAAAGGTACACAACCAGGTGCTGGTTGCTGCGCACGGCAACAGTCTGCGGGCGGTTATCAAATACCTCAAGAATATCAGCGATAATGATATTGTGAGTCTTAACCTGCCCACAGGCATTCCTTACGTTTTCGAATTTGATGATGATCTTAACCTTCTGAAAGACTATTTTCTGGGCGATCCGGAAGTTATCAGACAACTGATGGAAGCTGTTGCCAATCAGGGGAAAGCCAAATAGTAGCCTGCATGTCCAAACAATGGGTAATACCAGATATTCACGGCTGTAGCCGCAGCCTGCGCTCGCTGGTTGAAACTCACATTGTGCCCTCAAAAACCGATCGGATTTATTTTCTTGGCGATTACGTTGATCGGGGGCCTGATTCAAAGGGTGTGCTTGATTATGTGATGGGACTTCAGGAACAAGGTTATAATATTGTTGCCCTGAAAGGAAATCATGAGGAGTTCTTTGTTAAGTCATGGGATGAAGAAAAGGAACTGAAAAGCTTTCTGGTATTCAAACAGGCTAACAAGTCTAAAATCCAGTGGCTTAGGCATGGAGGCAAGGAAGCAATGCAGAGTTTCGGAACTGAAAACCTGGCTGACATCCCTTCAACCTATATAGAGTGGATGCGAAATCTGCCCTTGTATGTTGAGCTGGATAAATTCGTACTGGTGCATGCCGGCCTGAATTTCGATATTGTAAATCCTTACGAAGATACCCAAACCATGCTTTGGGTCAGAGAGTTTAAAGTCAGATCCTATAAAATTGGTTACCGCAGGCTTATTCATGGCCATGTTCCTGTAAGTCTCGACTTTATTGACCTTACAGTAAAATCTTCAAGCTATCCGTTTATCGACCTCGATAATGGCTGTTACATGCATAACCGTGCAGGATTTGGCAACCTGCTTGCCCTTGAACTTGGCTCTTTGGAGCTGAAAGTTCAACCCAATATTGATATGGAATGAGATAAATCCATAAAATGAAAAAGAACGGTAACCTGAATTCGGGTTGCCGTTCTCTTTTTACTTTCCATAACCGATCGGTCTTCGTGATTCTTTCCTGCCAACTGTTGGAATGATAGTGGTCATTGTTTTAATTGCATTGGCAATATCTTCTGAAGTATAAGTCGCCATTTCCTGCCTGTTTGCATCAGGCATGCCTGCAATCCTGTTGGAATGGGATTTAACCACCTTTTCATAGAAATTTCTTACCATACGCCCGTTGCCGAAGCTTCTGCTTTTCTCGTTGTAGAGCCCGGTGAAGAATTGAGATGTGAGTTCAATTGCTTCATCTGTAATTTCAAATTTCTTAGCATTGACTTTCCCTTTGAAGATTTCAAGCAACTCAGCCGGAGAATAGTCATTAAAGAAAAAATAATTGCTGAACCTGGATTCCAGACCAGAATTTGACTGTATCAGTTGTTGCATCTCTTCGGTATAACCAGCTACAATTACCGCCAGATTTTCCCTTTCATCGTCCATCCTTTTGAGTAGGG
>JAAXUD010000163.1 GCA_013336205.1 Lentimicrobium sp.
GGTTTCATACGCAGCACTTTAGCTACATGAACCGACTCTTCGGCCGGGAGATTCTGGTAATATTCGCCTGATTCAAAGGCTTCCGAAAGATTACTTCCCGGCAGGTAAAAAAGTTGCATTGATGATTATTTATCTGATGTAGTGCAAAAATAGAGAAAGGCTGCCTTGGTGAGACAGCCTTTGCACATTATATACTAATTTAGTTGGTTAAACCGATCAGCTTATTCAATTACCAGTTTAACTCTTCTGACCTGATCGCTGGTGATTACCTGAAGAATATAAATCCCTGCAGCCAATGATGGTCTGTCTATTGTCCATTTATTGCCGGAAGTTAAACCGGTATCACTTACAACGCTGCCATCCTGGGCGTAGATTTTCAACCTGCCATTCTGAATTGATTTCTCAGTTTCAATTACAAATGAGCCGTGGGTTGGGTTGGGGTATACAAGCAACCCGTCTGAAGCAACAGGGGTTGATGGTGCAGAGACCAACTCGGTAATATTGATATTGTCAATAAAGAGTCCGTTACCACGACGATGTACAGATTCGAACATTACTTTAATGTTGCTCTTACCTGCCCATTCACTGATGTCGATCTGGAAACATTCCGGGTTCTCGGTTGAACCACACCAGTCATCAGCAGTTTCAGGAACAAATGCAGTGATGGAAACCGGGTGTGTTGCAAAATTGCCTGTTCCATCTTCGCCAATAGAAATGACCCTTGTCCAGCTGGCACCGCAATCTTCAGAAACCCGGATTATAAGTGAATCGGTAATTGCCTCGTAACGTTTGCAATATGAATGCTGAAAGCTTAATATCGCTGAGCTGTGGCCTGAAAGATTTATTGGAGGTGAAACAAGCTGATCGCGTGGCCCCGGAGCAACATTGTAGGTGAAATAATCCATCCTTATCGCGGTGTTGCCTGGTGAGTTACCCTGAACATTGCTGAATTCCCATGTTTTTTTACCATCAGGATTTATAACTTCCCAGCCATTGGCTTCAAGTGAGATTGTTTCCCAGTCCTCATTAAAAGGAAGATCAGAACCTCCGAACATAATGAAGTTGTCTCTGGTTAAACTTCTCGATCCGTTGATATTGGATGCAGTCAGCGTTACAGCGTAGTTTTCAGGTCCGTTGAAAATAACTTCCGGGTTTTGAGAGCTTGCAGAAGTGCCGTTTACGAAAGTAACATCATTCGGGCTAAATTCCCATAGCCAGGTAGCAGGGCAGAAGTCTGACAAGTCGTTAAAGATAACGGTGGCTGGTCCTGAGCAGAAAATTCTGTCATCAGAAGTGAAATCAACCAAAGGCAATAAGGTATCGCTGACCGAAATATAGGCTGTTTTGGTTTCTGTATCAGAGCCTGCCGGGTTTATAACCTCAAGGGTGACAGAAAATTCCCCGGCTGTATTCCAGGTAATACCGGTTGGATGCTGATCGGTTGAATTTACGGTAGAAGCTCCTTCGAATGTCCAGTTCCAGCTGAATGGAATACCTGAGGAAAGGTCTGTAAAGTCAACCGGACAGCCGACAGGGATAGTAGTGCGATTCGCGGTAAATTCAGCTGCTGGTGTGGTAAAATGCATGGGTGACTCCCAAAGTCCGCGACCATAGGTGCCGGCTCTGATTACGTCGCCCTGTGCTCCATCCGGATCGTAATAAATCTCCAGTTCAGTTACCCTTGCTGAGGCAGGGAAACCATCTGAGAATAACATCCAGTCGGTTAAGGTATTGTCTTTGTAAAAAATACCTATATCAGTGCCGAGGTAAAGTCCTTCGGGACTATTACGATAGAGTGCAAGTGTGCTCATCTGAACATCGGGCAGTGTGCCGGTAATGTCTGTCCATGACAGGCCTTTATTTTCTGATCTGAATACTTTATTTTGCTGAACAACAAAGACAATATTTTCGTCAACAGGACTGGTTTCTATAGCAGTAATTGTATTGCCTGAAGCCAGGTTTGATGTAAGGGCCGTCCAGGTGACAATCATTCCATAGGCACCATCGGTTCGGTAGAGTTTATTGCCGGATGCCGCGTAAAGAATGTCGGTGTTGGCTCTTGACTGAGCGAGGACACTTAAATTGTTGGTGTTTATATCTGAAATTTTAGTCCAGGTAACGGATGAAGTATTAGATGCTTTGATGTTTTTACTTCTCCAAACATTTTTATACCCGATAAACATAGAATTGCCATCGTTGTGGTCGATAACAAAGGGAGTTACCCATGCACCACCTTCGGTTATTCCGTTTGAACCTTCACCGGCTATCTGGCCCTGGCCATTATTGTTGAAGATTCTGTTGATGGCTCCATAATAAACGGTAGAGTAGCTGTATCGGTCATCTGTCGGGTCGAAAGCACATTCCATACCATCGCCGCCGCCAACGGCTACCCAATTGGTCCCTGTCCAGGTTGAGGTGCCATTGTCCTGGTAACCATTAATAACGTAATCGCGGTTGGTGGCACTTTGTCCAATCTTGTATGCCTGGCTGATTACCAGTCCGTTACTGATTTCTGTCCAGGCAACGCCTCCGTTTGCTGTCCAGTAAACCCCACCATCGTTGCCTGCAAAGAGTCTGCCGGTAAGCGGTGAATATTCAAGTACATGAAGGTCGGCATGCACCGATTGAACGTCACATCCCCCATACCAGTGGGACCTGATATTCCAGGAGGACCCACCGTCGGTTGATTTAAAGCAATTGACGCCACCCCCATAAATAATATCTGCATTTGTCGGATCGGCAGCAACATCAAGATCATACCATGCCTGACCGCCACTGCCACCACTACAATCCCAGCTCATAATGTTAGGTGAGGTGGAGCGCTCGGTGAAACTAACGCCACTATCTTCAGACCTGTAAAGGCCCTTAAATGAATCACTGTTGGTCAGGAAAACATAAACAATTTCCGGATTTGCCGGAGAGACAGCAATTGCTCCCCTGTTGCCAGAAGGTAATCCGGTAGCACCCTGCACAAAAGTTTCTCCATTATCAACAGATTTAAAGAAAGTGCCACCGGATGTGGCATAAATAACATCAGGATTGCCGGGTTTAAAGACAATATCTTTAAAATTACCATTTGATTTTTTTGTCCAGGTAAGACCGCCATCGGTCGTTTTATAGATTCCGCCGCCGCTGGCTGCAAAAACAATGTTGTTGTCATCCGGGTGCATAATCAGCCTTGAGATTGTACTGTTACCCATGCCTGCATTAAATGCAGTCCAGGTAATTCCGCCATCAAAACTCTTCCATACACCAAGTCCTGAAGCATCTCCTGCATCACGGTCACCGGTTCCCATGTATATAACATCAGGATTTATGTGGTCTACCACAATGGCCGAAACACCTAAAGTTGGTAAAATATCAGTATAACTTGTCCAGGTGTTACCGTGGTCATTTGAAATCCAGAGTCCGCCAGCCGGGGCACCAATATATATTTTATCGGGATCGGTAGGGTGAAAGGCTACTGCATTTACTCTGCCGATGCCCCGGTAGCCATTGTATCCGGAAGGTACCGTAAAAGGTCCCAGTGGGGTCCAGTCGCCACCAATTGAACGGCCTGAGTTTTGCGCCATATAAGCATTGTAGGCGCGTAATTCACGGTCTGGGGCAGGTCTGCTTCCGTCAGGATTGACCCGAAGTCCCATCATGTATTCCCAGCGTTTGAATGGTTTGTAGCCACTGCCCTTCGTAATCTCACGACCGTCCCAATAGGTATTGAAAGCACTTTGCGTGGAATAGAAATTGGCATCCTGATCAAGCATCATATCAACCCAATAGGGATAAGAGGCTGTATCTGATGTAACAGGCTGATTTACATTGGTCTGTGCTTTCAGCGCAATTGCAGTAGTAATTAGAAGAATAAGGAGTGAAAACCTGAAAAGTTTATTCATGGACTATGGATTTGATTTTGAAAAGTGAAACTCAAGGCAAAAGTAAAAGTTTTCAGCTATAAACAAACATTATTATAAGTAGTTTGGATGCAGTGCTATTAAATAAAAAAAAGCCGGTACAGGCCGGCTTTTTTAAGTTAAAATCATTGTTACCCGGATTATTCATATTTATTCAATATGAGCCGGGTGGTGTTTTAATTGTTATTAAGTCAGGGGTTGATATCCTCCCCAAGAGGATCATTTTTAACCTGGCTTTCCAGCTTCTTTATCGCAAGAAGAACCAGATAATAAGAAAGCGTAATCATTGCCGGCCAGGCAAGCAGCCACATTATTTTGTCGAAATACATAATTTCTTTTTTTAGTTCAGTTAATAAACATGATTTTGATCATCTTTCAGGTCGCTGGCTTCAATCTGTTTGTTATTGATTGATTTCCATGCCCAGTAAATATAGGCAATAACCACAGGCACGAACAGTGAAACATAGCTCATAGCCGTAAGCGTGTAATGACTTGAAGAGCTGTTTTCAATGGTAAGTGAATGTTGCAGGTTAAAGGTAGAAGGGTAGAAGGCCGTATTGTTTAAGCCTGCTACCAGGAACAGTGAGAAAACAGCCAGCACTGTGCCGGGGCCTGTATACCAGATACCTTTATTGCTTTTCCTGAAAAGGAATAGCGCGATACCGGCAAGCACCAATACCACACCTGCCAGAAACAGGACTAATACAGCCGGCATTGCCAGGAAATTGTGAAGATATTTATAGGGTTCCATAAATACTTCTCCGGTACCGGGACTATAGGCGAAACCATCCTTAAACAGGAGTGCAATTACGAAATAAAGGAAGAATACGAGGAATGGAACCGCGTTATAATACATCTGCTTTATTGCCCGGTTGAAGATGTTCTCATCCTTTACACTATTGATAATATAAAGAATACCCAAAATTCTGGCAAGGAAAAATACGGCAAGGCCCAGGGCAACATTGTGAGGATTGAGCACCGCTTCAAGACCGTGGAATGGTGTTTCCCAGCGTGAAATAGCGGAATCGTATATGTTCGTCAGGTTCATCTTGTCAACCGAAAACAGGCTGCCATTGAAGAAGGTTCCTACAGCAGTTCCAATCAATATTGTGGCAAGAGCACCATTCACAAACAGGAATACCTCAAAGGTTCTTTTGCCCAGAAAATTATTGGGTTTGCTGCGGTATTCGTAAGAGATGGCCTGAATTATAAACGCAAACAGAATTGCCATCCATACCCAGTAGGCTCCTCCGAAACTTGTGGAATAAAACAGGGGGAATGAAGCAAAGAAGGCACCGCCAAAGGTTACCAGGGTGGTAAAGGTGAGTTCCCACTTACGGCCGAGCGTATTAACAATCATAGACCGTTCTTCGTCGGTTTTTCCAAGTGTGTAAAGCAGGGTTTGTCCACCCTGAACGAACATAAGGAAAACAAGGAGGCTGGCAAGCAGGGAGATTATTATCCACCAGTACTGCTGCAGCGTTAGAATTGTAAAAGTTTCGAACATATTAATTTCCTCCTGGTTTTGGTCCGTTTTTAATTTGCCTGAACATAATTTTGAGCTCTGCAATAAGCAGTGTGGTGAAAATCAAGGCGAAAAGCACAAAGGTTACTACCACCGCTCCGCTGTCGAGTTTCGAAACTGCAGCCATTGTTGGCATCAGATCCTGAATAACCCAGGGCTGACGACCCATTTCGGCTGTAATCCATCCTGATTGAGAGGCGATGTAAGCCAAAGGAATGTTGATTATTGCTATTCTCAGCCAGAAACCTGAAGTAGAAATTCTGTTTTTATAAACAAGCAGTAAAATGATTGCAAAAAATACCAGGAACCAGAACCCAAGGGCAACCATGATATGGAAGCTATAGAAGGTCAGAGGTAAATTCGGCACCAGTCCTTCAGGATTATTCTGGAAATATCCGTATCCGAAATATTTAAAGTTCTCGTCCAGGATCAATTTTGATTCAGTTAGTTTTAAAGCATCGCCAGCCTCTTTTGCTGCTTTATATTCCGAAAGAGCATCAATGGCAAGTTTGCCCCTTGTGATTTTCTCTGTCGCCGACATGATACCATATTCTTCATTACCTTCCATCAGGTCCTTAACGCCAGGAATATAGGCATTAAAATCCTGAAAGGCCATATACGAAAGGAAATTCGGGATTTCAATTTTAAAAGCAAAGTCCTTTACATTTTCATTGTTCGGGTCGTCAGGTGAAGAAGAAACAATGCCAAGTGCTACCAAAGGAGCGCCCCGCATACCAATGGATAATCCTTCAAAAGCAGCAAATTTCATGGGCTGATGCTTTGCGATCACTTTAGCACTGTAATCTCCGGTTAATACGGTGAAAACTGAGGTGACCAATCCGAATACTGCGGCAACCACAATACTGCGTTTGGCAAAGGTGAGGTGCCTCTTTTTAATCAGAAACCATGCACTGATGCCGATAACAACAATTGCAGCCAACAGGTAAGATGAAGAAATGGTGTGCGTAAATTTGCTCACTGCCATCGGGGAAAACAATACATCCCAGAAGTTTTCCATCTCATTGCGGGCCGTTTCGGGATTAAATTTCATGCCAACCGGCATCTGCATCCAGGCATTGGCAACCAGAATCCAGAGTGCTGACAGGCTGGCTCCAAAGGCGACAAGCCAGGTCGAAATTAAATGGAATTTTTTACTAACCTTGTTCCATCCAAAAAACATTAC
>JAAXUD010000164.1 GCA_013336205.1 Lentimicrobium sp.
TTCGATGGGATCTTTGGCAAAATCGTGGGCTTTGTCACTGTTCTTCTGTGGCACCATATCGAGGTGAGCCTGAAGAACCACGCCTTTGCTCTTTTCCATTCCCGGTGTGGCAGGCTTGAAAATCATAACATTGCCTGTTTCATCAACAATGGTTTTTAAGCCGAGTGACAAGCCAAAGTTTTTCATAAACTCAATAATCCGCTCTTCCTTTTTCGAAGGACGGGGAATTTGTGTGAGGCTGTAAAAGTGTTTCCAGACAGCCTTTGGTTCAAGGTTTAAAATTTGATTACTCATGGTTTTTTAATTTGTTTATACCTGTAATTTGAAAATTCGTTTTTCTTATAGATGGTTAAAATTCCTTCTGCAAAAGACTGAAAACACTAAAAATTTTAATTGAAGGATAGTGTTGAAATTCAGCATTTTAAAATCCGGAAGAATTGGCTGCCCGACCGGCATGAAGCATTTTTAATCTTGAAACCTGTCTCAGCTTTATTGGGCTAAAGTACAACATTTAAAGATGGATGCTTGTTTTTCCAATTGAAATAATCGGGTTGATTTTTAACGTTTTTTAATCAGAACCAGAGATGAACCAGTGATTTTGTTTCAAAAAACGGCTCATTGAAATATCTTTCCAGTTTATATACCTGGTATTTACCGCCCGACTCTCTTAATTCCTGTGTAAGGTCTCCTCCTTTAAGATAGAGAATTCCATTGTGCAGCGGATTGATGGATTTCCGGGCGATGTTCTTTTTAATCCAGCTTGTAAATTCAGGCAGCGAAGCCACGGCGCGGCTAACCACAAAATCATACTTGCCGGTGAGCTCTTCAGCCCTGCAATGCGCAGTGCTCACATTGGTGAGATTTAATGCTTCGGCTACCGCCTTAACCACCTTTATTTTTTTACCGACAGAGTCAACCAGGTGAAAGTCAGTTTCCGGGAAAAGGATTGCCAGCGGAATGCCGGGAAAACCGCCTCCGGTGCCAACATCAAGTATCTGGGTTCCAGGGGCGAATTTAATTACCCGGGCTATTCCCATTGAATGAAGTACATGTCTTTCATACAAATGCTCAATGTCTTTTCGTGAAATTACATTGATGGCTGCATTCCATTCCTGGTAAAGTGCCTGAAGGGCTTCAAACTGTTTTACCTGTTCTGTGGTAAGTTCCGGAAAGTATTTTTTTATGAGTTCCATTAGTTTTAACTGAGTTTGTAAGGAAGCCAAACATCCACCGTAGTGCCTTCGCCTTCAACCGACGAAATTTTGATACTGCCTTTGTGAAGGTTAACAATTTTTGAAATCAGCGAAAGCCCGATGCCATGCCCCCTGATGGTTTGAGCATTTTTAGCCCGGTAAAATGGCTCAATAATATGAGGAAGGTCATCATTGGCAATGCCAATGCCCTGATCTTCAACTCTGAAATGAATATTATCAGGATTGTAACTCAGGATAGCAGTAACAGTTTTTCCCGCCGAAAATTTGCAGGCATTATCAAGCAGGTTAACCACAATAAGCTTCAGCAGGTATTCATTTCCTGTTATGGTAAGTTCCTGTTCCTCATCAATGGTATTGTCGTTAATAACAGCTTCAATATTATACTCCGGATGCAGCAAGAGAATATCTGATTGTGTCTGAAGTAATAATTCATCAAATCTTACTGCCGAGGTTTTGAGTGATTTTATATCCTGTTCTGTTCTGGCAATCTCCAGCAGGTTATTGGCCAGGGAAGTAAGGCCACGCGCATCTTCGAGCAGCGAAAGGAGCACTTCCTTGTACTCTTCGCTTTCGCGGGATTTCATGAGTGTTACCTCAATCTGGCTGGTTAAGGATGCAAGTGGGGTGCGCAACTCATGCGAAGCATTTGAAACAAAACTCTTCTGAACTTTAAACGCCATCTCAATGCGGTCGAGCATTTCATTGAAAGTAATGGCCAGATTGGCGATTTCATCGGTTCCGTTCCCTTCATTTACCCTTTGCCCGAGGTTAGATCCTGAAATGGTTGAAACCTGCCTTATCACATCTGAAATTGGCCGTAAGGATTGCCGCGAAAAAAACAGGCCGGCCAGCACTGTTAGAATTATGGACCCTACCAGCCCGATAAAGAGCACCAGCAAGAGATTGTTCAGCTTGGTGATGCCATAGGTGTCTTCGGCTGATGCAATAACCACAAATCTGCGGAGGTCGTTTGAATAAAGCAGACCAATGGCTTCCCGCTTGCCTTGCCTGAAAGTGTACTGACCCTCATTCCTGATTTTTGACAATAATTCTTCATTGATAATCAGGCTGGAAGAATCTACATTTATATAGATCCGGCTTTTCTTGAAATAGTCAAAAACAACCACTTCATCTCCCAGCAGTGCACTGTACTTGCTGCTGTCAATAATTCTGAGCAGGTCGTTGTCAATTCGTTTAACCTCGATTAAAAGCTTGGCTGTATTGATTGCCCGCTCTTTCAACCGTTGGGTAAATTCCTGCTTCCGGTAATTGGCAGATAAAGTATAGATCAGCATGGAGAAGGTAATTAATATACCTCCAACCAGCAACGCGAATTGTAATGCAAGTTTTGTTCTAATCTGCATTCGGCGCGGCTTCTTTTAATACATAGCCCATACCTATCTGGGTGTGAATAAGTTTAACAGGGAAATTTCTGTCGATTTTTTTTCTCAGGAAATTGACATACACCTCAATCACATTGGTGCCGGTGTCAAAATTAATATTCCATATTTTCTCAGCAATGTCAGCCTTTGAAATAACCCGTCCTTTATTTCTGACCAGATATTCAAGAAGCGAAAATTCCTTGGCAGTGAGTTCAATCGCCTTATCACCCCTGGTAACTGATTTGCTATCGAGGTCAATGACAAGGTCAGCCACTTTAAGCAGGGTATGACTTTGCATTTCTGATTGTGAGCGCTTCAATAAAGCTTTTATTCTCGCGATTAACTCTCTGAATTCAAATGGTTTAACGATGTAGTCATCGGCACCTTTCTCAAATCCCAGTAACTTATCATCCGTACTGCCAAGTGCGGTAAGCATTATGATGGGCACGTCGGGGTTTTTCTTTCTTATTCCTGCACAAAGTTCGTAACCGTTAATTTGCGGAAGATTAACATCAAGCATGATCAGATTGTATTCATTGGCATCGGCCAGGCGCTTGCCGATAAAGCCATCATAAGCAACTTCTGTCTTGAATCCGCTCTCTTCCAGACCTTTACTTATTGAATCGGCCATTTTTACGTGATCTTCAACGATGAGAATTTTGATGTCAGACATAATAATTAATATTGAAAACAGTTAATCAGATCAAACGACTAAATTACACAATTTCAGGCCAACTGTGCAAGCCCATCTGTTATTGCCCGTTTCTGAAAACCTTAAGGTTATCAGACGATTCTTATCTTTGCAGTCGAATTTACAAATATAATACTATGTCGAGGAATACTGTTTTCTTTTTAGCATTGTTTTGCTTTGTTTTTCAATATATTACACTTGAAGCGCAATCGCCTGTCAAAAAAGTCAGCTATGCTGAGTATATTCAGACTTATAAAGACATTGCCATCAGCAAAATGCACGAATTTAAGATACCCGCCAGTATTACGCTGGCCCAGGGTTTACTGGAGTCGGGAAGCGGAAACTCTGAGCTGACTGTAAATGCCAACAACCATTTTGGGATAAAATGTCACAAGGAATGGACCGGGATGACCTACACCATGGACGATGACGAAAAAAATGAATGTTTCAGAAAATATGCAACGGCAGAAGAATCTTACAACGATCACTCTTACTTTCTGACATCAAGGCCCCGCTATGCTACTTTATTTGAGTTGGATATCAAGGATTACAAAGGCTGGGCCTATGGCCTGAAAAGTGCCGGCTATGCCACCAATCCAAGGTATGCTGAGATGCTGATAAAAATTATTGAAGAGAATGACTTGTACCTGTTTGATAGTGAATCAAAAGAGGCAATTGCAAAAAAGGATGACAATAAAAAGAAGCCTGTTAAAGAGAGTACAGTGTCGGAATACAGCGGGCCCAAAAATGAAGGTTTCAAGTTTCTGGAAGTTGCGGAAGGAAACCGGAAAATATATGTGAATAACAATGTGAAACTGACCTATGCCAGAAAGGGTGACAGCCCTCAGATTATTGCGCATGATCTTGGCATTCATGCATTTCAGGTGTTGCAATACAATGAATTAGGGAAGGATGAAACCCTCACCGCTGGTCAGATTGTTTATGTTGAGCCAAAGAAACGTAAAGCTTCAGTTGAATCGCATGTATTCAGGAAAGGAGAGACAATGCGGGATGTTTCGCAACTTTATGGCATAAAACTAAAAGCCTTGTATAAAAAAAATAAAATGGCTGAAGGACATGAACCAGACTCCGGAACGCGCCTTTCCCTAAGATAGGAATTGCATGCTAATTTATATGGAAATATGAAATTGATTTTAATAGTAAACTTTCGGATTTACAACCAGTTACTTTTAAAAAAATAAGCGATAAACAATATCAATCAAAATAAGCAGTCTTAAGGTTTGTGGTTAATCCTTGCCTGCTACTCTGAACTTAAAAAACAGAAAATTTTGGTTGATGGTTAAACTTTTTTGGTTATTATTGGTAGTAAAGCGCCGTTGAGAAACGGCGCTTTGCTATTCCAGCGTAGTGAAAACGAGTTTATTGTTTTTAACAGTTACCAGCACCGGCTTTTTAGCGCCTTCATTCAGCAGAATAACCGGATCTGTTTCGCTGATCAGCGGTTCACTGCCCAACGCCTGATTTTTATTGTTGAAAACAAGAACTTTACCGCTTTTCCGGTCTCTCACCGCCAGCCAGCTTACTTTTTTGGAGGTGTATACAAAGGGCTTTGAAAAATCAGCTTTTTTCAGGGAAGAGGAGGCAATAATCTTCTTCATTTTCGAATAAACACTTACCTGGCCGTTTCCGCAAAAGATAAAATCGTTTTCTCTATCGCCACTGAAATCGAGGTAGTCGAACCAGGGATCTTTGCCAAAGTCGCCAAAATCACTTTCACTAATGCGGCCATTTCCATCCAGGTAAACCAGGTTCCCTTCTTTCGAAACCATCAGAAAGAGGCCTTTGCTGTTGGTTCTATTCTCAAATACAGCGGAGCCTGATGAAATACGGAATTCCTCATCCACAGGTATCCGCGGCCTTCCACGCCTGTCAATTATGCTGATGCGGCCTTTGGTATCTGCAAAAATAATATAATCCTTTCCGGCTGTTCTGAAGAACTTTATAGGCCCGGCCAGGCTGTTGCCTAACTTCGGTTTTTGCCAGGTGGTCAGCTCTTCGCCTTTTAATGTAAGGTTGTAAATCAGCTTATCCCTGCCAGCAAATAACAAGCGGTAATCTTTCGTGCGGTCGTAATCAAACACGGCAATACTTCCGTTAATTCTGGCGGGTAGTTTAACAGGAGAACCTTTAACTTCCCTGCCATTCTGATCAATCATATGCAGATATTCTCCTGCGCCAATAAGGTATTGCTTCCCATTCCCTCCGCTTTTTACAATTTCGGAAATATCTCCGGAAGGCTCGTTCTTACAGGTAAATGACCAGATTAGCTCTCCTTTGGCAGACCAGGCTTCTATTGTATTCTTTTTGAATTTAAGAATCCGGCTTTCTCCCGGATTTTTGCCGGTTAACAGCTGAATTCTGTCAATATCAGAAGTTGAACTATTGGCTTCTTCCTTAGTATCAGCCTGAGTGGCTGACGCGTTGGCTGATTTTTTGTCGTTTTTAAGTGAGTCTGCAGATATACCAGTCTGTTTATCAACTGTTTTACTGTGTGCCTTCCCATGCTTCAACAAAGCAAAGGCATGGGTGAAAAGCAATGGATTGCCGGCACTCACCTGTATATAAATCAGCGCTGTTGAAAGCGGTACTTCAAGCCATTTTTCAGGTATTTTATTCCCCTTATACTTCGATTGTTTACTGAAATAATTCCTGCAAATATCAGGAAGCAGCATAATATTCAGATTGCTTTTCTCCATCATCAGGGCTGCTGCTTCCTCAAATAGCCGGGTGTTCCCGAGCAGTCTGTTCTCTGATTTCTGCCGCTGGTATGATTCCAGCAATTTATAGGAAGGAGAAATTATAAGGAATTGATCACTGATCAGGCAGTATTGCTTCCTTTCTGTTGAAAATAATTTGCCCCACAAGCTTTCCGGAAGATTTACAGCGGTGAATATCCTGATATCTCCGCTATAGGGTCTCATAAACGGTTTGAGCGCGACTATTGCACTATCGGCATTTTTGAGTCCGATAAGCATCATTCTTGCAGAATCTTCACCGTAAAAATAGCCGGGCATTGCCACCAGGCTTATGGAGTTTCCAATCCAGGAGCGAAGATGTTCCTTTCGTCTGAAAATTTCTCTTGAACTGATCTGATTCGCTGAATCATAACCGGAGAACTGCATGGTGTCTTTTAAAAAAAAGCCGGTTGTGTATTTTTCCTGATTGCTGATTGACAGTGAAAGTGCGAAGGCGGTTTCTGCCGGAAACAGTTTAAAATGATCCGCTTCCACAGCTTCCTGTCCGCTGAGTAGGGTAGTGTCATTGCGACCCGAAGTAAACCCATCCATAATTACCCGGTCTTCT